>NZ_JXUW01000015.1 GCF_000949255.1 Ferrimicrobium acidiphilum DSM 19497
ACCTTCGCAAAGGCTGATCGACGAGTCACCGCTTACTACTTCTATCTCATGGATGCCGACTTCGGAGCCGGGTTCATCAAGATCTGCTCGTACTTCCCCTATCCGGGAAAGGTCTGGGTCAACGGACACGAATGGGCGAAACGTCAAGCGCTCAAAGCAGGTATCGGATTCACGGAGTTAGCCAATGGGTTCGCCTCCTGTGAGGACTCTGTAGCTCTTCAAGCTCTCTGTAACCGTCTTGGTCCAAACCAGATCGAGGAGTTCTTCCACCGTTGGATGCAGGTCATCCCAATCCCACTCGACGATAGAGACCGTTTGGCCGGTTTCTGGTGGGAGTTGTCAATGCGTCAGATCGAGGTCTCTCGCACTATCGTCTTTGATGCACCTCGTCGAGCCCGGGCCTTCTTCGAGTCAACCGTGGCCGACAACATCGACATCGGCCGCCCAGATGAAGTCAAGCTAATCTTTGCTCGCCAGATCCGTAAGAACACCAACGCTGAGTTCGCAACCAGGATCGTAACACGGGGAACCGATGTCACCATCAACGCGTTCTACAAACACTCTCGTATCAAGGAATACCTCAAGGAGGGTCGTGCACTCCGTATTGAGACGGTGGTCAATAGCCCCACCGATCTTGGTGTGCAACGTCGCCTCCGCAACCTCGCCGAGTTGATCGACAAGGCTCGAGCCGCCAATCGTCGACTACTTGACATCCAACGTGCCGGTCAGGGCTGTGCCATCGAGACTGCTCTATGGGAGCGGATCTCACAGCCCTCGCTAGAGGAGGGCAGACGAACCGGAGCGATACGCTTCGGGGATAAACGCGTCATGGCCCTGGCCGATGCGCTCTGCGTGGCGCTAAATACCGTCATCGGCTTCACCAACAAGAGCCTTCGTGCCTCGGTGTCCCAGCTGCTTGGTGGTCCCTATAGCGCCGCGCAGATGACCTATGACCTGCGTAAGCTGCGCCTCAAAGGTCTCATTACAAGGATTCCCCATACCAACAGCTATACGCTTACGCCAGAGGGAATCCGCTTTGCCATCACCTATACCAAGCTAGGCCACCGCGTTCTGCCACCCCTTCTCGCAGCCAACCAGCAACCTGCTCCTATCGGGTTACAGCGCGCACTCAACACGATAGAGAACTATGTCGGCAACTATCTCGAACATGCAAAACTCAAAGCCGCTGCTTGAAAACTTGGCTCAAAATTAAAGACTGGGATACCAGAGGAGCCCTAGGGACCGGTCTCGGGATGCTTGCAGCATGGAGGCGAGGAGGCAAACTCGACCAACTCCTGCCTGCATTGAGCTTCCTTCAGGCGACGCCGTACTTCTTCCTTGCCCTAGTGTTGGTATGGTTGCTTGCTCTGCACTTCAATTGGTTCCCAGCTCAACAAGGTTTTAGCAACGGGTTGATCGTGGGGTTCAATTGGCCATTTATCTCCAGTGCGGTCGTCCATTCGATTCTTCCTGCCCTCACCATCGTGCTTACCTCCGCTGCAGGCTGGATGCTCCAGATGCGTAATGTCATGGTGTCGACTATGGGTGAGGACTATGTACTTGCAGCCCAAGCGAAGGGGCTCTCCAAGCGAAGGGTCATCTTCACCTACGGGGCAAGGAATGCCATCCTTCCGTCTATCTCTGGGTTCGCATTGGCACTTGGTTTTGTGGTCTCAGGGACGTTACTGATGGAGATTGTCTTCAATTACCCTGGTATAGGCACTCAACTCTATAACGCGGTAACATCAGACGACTATCCGCTCACTCAAGCGATCTTTCTGATTATTTCGGTGACCGTCTTGCTCGCGAATATCGGCGCTGATGTAATCTACGTCCTCCTGGATCCACGGGTCCGACGCAGGGGGGTGGCATGATGATGTCGACTACGTTGAGCGATAGTCCACTGTCGGAGACACCAGCACCAGCGCAATCGAAAAGACAGCTACCTTTGTTCCTCAGAAACAAGAAAACACTTGTCGGGGTTGTGATACTCGGTTTCTTCGTTCTGGTTGCGATCTTCGGTCCGCTGCTGGCTCCGTACAGTCCTTCCGCCGAGAGTACTGCCAAGGGGATGTCGGTAGCGGCCCCCAGCCTAAGTCATCTCCTTGGCACCGATCAGCTGGGTAGGGACGTCTTATCTCAGGTACTGATTGGGACGCGCACCACCATGCTGATTGGAGTCGTTACCGGTGTGATCGCCACGTTTCTCGCGGTGGTCGTTGGAGTGTCAGCTGGTTATTTGGGCGCTAAGTGGGATGAATTCTTGTCGCTGCTCTCTAATCTGTTCCTGGTCTTTCCGGCACTTCCGTTCTTGATTGTGGTGCTTGGCGCATTTCCAGGGACTGGACAGGTGCCGATTATTGCGATGTTGTCTTTGCTTGGGTGGCCATGGGGTGCCAGAGTGATCAGGGCACAGACCCTGTCACTTCGAAATAAGGACTTTGTGGCCGCCGCCCAGGAGACCGGTGAGAGCAGTTGGAAGATAATCTTTTACGATATCGTGCCGAACCAGATAAGTTTGATCGCGGCAAGTTTTGTTAGTGCAGTGCTGTACGCGATCGGAGCTTCGGTAGGACTCGACTTCCTGGGCATCGGCAATACCTCGACCTGGAGTCTTGGTACGATCCTGTATTGGGCTCAGAATGGGAACGCACTTGAATTAGGGGCGTGGTGGTGGTTTGCCATACCAGGAGTGCTTATCGCACTCATAGGGACTGGGCTGGTACTGGTCAACTTCGGTCTCGATGAACTCGGAAATCCTCGCCTGCGTGACAGTGGTGCAGTTAGTCGCATAAACGGTAGGCTGTGGAGTCCGTCTGACCCGACGGCAGTTCAAGCTCTAGTGAAAACCGGTGGACGATCTTGGAGGCGGCGTGGTCATGACACACTTGTACCCAGAACGGATGAAATTAGCAATTCATCGCTAAGTGGCGATGGCACTAATTCGGTATCGTTCGAGTCTCTCCAACGGGTAGACGGACATGATCGATCGGGCTCAGCTCTGGTCAATGCGGTGGATGTCCACCAGTCCGGTGGATTGAATGGCCAGGTTCACGGCGCGTCGACTGACTCTAATATTCTCGAGATCCGCGACTTGAGCATCGCTTATCGGTCTGGAACTGGCGATCTGAAAGCAGTTAACAACGTCAACCTTGCCATCCGCCAGGCAGAGATCATAGGCTTGGCGGGAGAGTCGGGATCGGGTAAATCTACGCTTGCCTATGGCACCTGTCGCCTCCTCCGGCCACCCGCGGTCATAACATCCGGATCTGCGATCTACAGGGGAAGTCGCCGTGGCGCTAGTGAGCTTGATCTGATGAAAGTGAGTGCAGGCGATCTCGATCGCCTGCGTTGGCGAGAGATTTCTATCGTCTTCCAGAGCGCTATGAACGCGCTCAACCCGGTGCTGCGGATCGAGGATCAGCTGCTCGACCCGATAGAGAGACATCTCGATTTGAGCCGTGACGAAGCAAGGGATCGAATTAACGAGGTAATCGATCTCGTCAACATACCTCGGAATAGATTGAGAAGCTACCCCCATGAGCTCTCTGGTGGCATGCGGCAACGAGTTATGATTGCGATGGCACTTACTGTGAATCCACGGCTGATCATCATGGATGAGCCGACAACGGCTCTGGACGTGGTTGTACAACGGGACATTCTTGCTCAGATCAGCGAATTGAAGGATCGACTCGGCTTCTCTGTCCTATTTATCACTCATGACCTCTCGCTGCTGGTTGAGTTGGCCGACAGGCTTGCGATTATGTACGCCGGAAGTCTGATGGAGATTGGCGAGACCTCGGATGTGGTGGCTCGGATCGGCCACCCCTACACCGAAGGTCTGCTCAACTCGTTCCCTCCGCTGCATGGACCGCGGAGGAGCCTCGCAGGGATACCAGGCACCCCACCCGATTTGCGCGATGCCGTGCAGGGTTGCCCCTTTGTTCCAAGATGTCGTTATAGTGACGATGCCTGCACAAAAATTCATCCGACGTTGTTGACGTTAGATTGTGGACATGGGCTGGGTCACATGAGCGCCTGCCCCTTTCCTGAACGAATTCGTGGAACGGCAACGGACGTAGGCGTCGTTGGTGACATGACAGCATCGCGGGATCGAGGTAGCTATGACAGCGTTTGAACGGGGAGTCAACAACGGGAAGTCGCAGAGCAGTGATGGCGAGTTTCCAAGCCTTGCAGCCGTTGGCGTCGGGAAATGATGTCGGCTAACGCGCGGTGTGGGAGGATATCTAGACGCCGTCAAGGATGTCTCTATTGAGCTCCATCAAGGGCGAGTGCTTGCAGTGGTTGGCGAATCAGGCTCCGGTAAATCTACTCTTGCCAAGTTGCTCGCCGGACGGGAGATCCCTAGTACTGGACATGTTGAGTTGGCAGGATCGGCTATCACGGTCAAGAGCAAACGGAGGTTTAAGGAGTACAAACGGGTGGTGCAGATGATCTTTCAAGATCCGTTTGCATCTCTGAACCCGGTTCACACGATACGCTACCATCTTGAGCGTCCGATCAAGATCCATCAACATCTGCATGGCCAGGAGCTGCAGGCTCAGCTCGATGATCTGATGGAGCAGGTGCGACTCACACCATCGAGCCGTTATTTGAGTAAGTATCCACATGAATTGTCTGGCGGTCAGCGCCAACGAGTATCGATAGCTCGCGCACTAGCCGCCAAGCCGATGGTGTTGTTGGCTGATGAACCGGTTTCGATGTTAGATGTCTCGATCCGTTTGGAGATCCTAGCTCTACTAGATGATCTACGGAGTCGGTTAGGTTTAGCGGTGCTTTATATCACCCATGATATTGCATCGGCGCGCTATTTGGCTGACGAGATTGTGGTGATGTATGCAGGGCAGGTGGTGGAGCGCGGAACCGCCGAGGAGGTTACCCAGATACCATCACATCCTTACACGCAGCTATTGATACGTTCATCGCCTGACCCAGATTCGATTGCTGTAAACCGGTCGCAACACCTCAACATTTTGACCCCCACATCGTCAGGAGCTAGAACTAATATCGGTTGTCCCTTTGCAGTACGCTGCCCATTAGTAACCGACATCTGCATGGAAAGTTATCCACCTACCACAGAGGTTGGAGGTGCTCATTTTGCTAACTGCTGGAACCTAGAGATAAAAACAACGCAGTCCGACAGAGCGTCAGTGACTCATTTTGGAATTCACGAAGGGGGGACAGTAGAGATCTGAGAGAGGGTTTGAGGCACGCGCCCGGCCCCACCGAGCGCGTGCCCTCCAGTGATGTGTTATTTCACCTAGATATTGAAAGGCTAGCAGCTAAAATGAAAATCCTTAACAACCGGCGATTCCGACTCAGCGCGGCCACACTTGTGGCAACGGGCATTACGTTGAGCGCTTGTGGTGCTTCGAGCAGTATTCAGACGCAGTCCAGTACTTCATCTAAAACTTCAACTGCGCAGGTGTTGACCATGGAGTCGAGTCCAACCAATCCTATAAGCAGGAACTTCAACCCATTCCTAGCGACGTCTGCAGGACAGTTGCTTGGTGCGACGTCGATGATCTACGAACCGTTAATTCAGTTCGATTTAGCGAAGCCGACGGTGAAGTATCCGTGGTTGGCAACATCGTACAAGTGGAATTCAAATGGTACGGCAATCACCTTTACCATTCGTAAAGGCGTGAAGTGGAATAATGGTAGTGCTCTTACCCCGAGTGATGTTGCATTCACCTATGAATTGGTGAAGAAATATCCGGATATTAATACTGGTGGACTATCTATTAATAATGTGTCTGTGTCTGGTGATACCGTCACAGTAACATTCCCTAGTCCACAGTATACTAATCTTCAGGGTATAGCGAATGTTCCAATTGTTCCTAAGTCAATTTGGAGTGCTGTTGGTGATCCCGGCAAGTATTCGGATCCGAACCCTGTTGGCACTGGGCCGTACAAGTTGGCAAACTTCACTCCCGAGGGATTCACACTTACGAAAAATAGTCTCTATTGGCAACCGGTACACGTGAGTACGCTAGATTTCCCGGTTTATTCTTCGAACACCACTGCCTTGGAGGCACTCGATACTGGACAAGCTCAATGGGCGGGTAACTTCATAACTGGACTGAATAAGTTGTTCATCAATCCCAATCCAGCTCATCATAAAGCATGGTTCGATCCATTGAATACTGTTGCTCTCATTCCTAATCTGAATCAATGGCCAACGAATCAGTTGGCGGTACGTAGAGCTATCAGCGATGCGATAAATCGTAACGCCATTTCGAGTCAAGGTGAATCTGGCCTTGAACCTCCGGTGACTAATGGATCTGGTCTTGTTCTCCCAACATTTTCGGCTTACAGCAGCTCGGCTCTTTCTAAGTATGCCTTGAGTGACAGCGGAAGCGCATCAACTGCTGACGCGGTATTGAAGAGTGCAGGGTATACGATCGGCTCCAATGGCTATTACCAGCTCCATGGCAAGACGGTGGCGCTGAGTATAGTTGACCCATCTTCGTATAGTGACTACGCTGCGGATGACGAGATCGTTGCCCAAGATCTGCAGAAGGCTCACATCGATGCGAAGTTCGTTGGCATGTCGGTGTCGGCTTGGTCAAGCGATGTTGCGTCCGGAAATTTCCAGTTGACCGAGCACTGGTCGGCTCAGGGTATCAGCCCCTACCAGCAGTATGAGGGCTGGTTGGCCTCCTCGCTCGCGACCACTTCGGCGACTGGCGATTATGAGCGGTTGAAGAACGCTGCAATCAACGCTGATTTGGCTAATTTAGCGCAGGCATCTACTTTGGCGACGCAGAGAACAGCTCTTATCCCTATCGCGAAATATGTGGCGACCAACCTGCCGGTTATACCGACGGTATATGGTGCGGCCTTCGACGAGTACAACAGCACCAACTTTGTCGGATGGCCAACACCATCAAACCCCTACGAGTCTGGACAGCCTGATAACCCGACAAACGAGGTTGTTGTGCTACACCTGCGACCCCGAGGCTGATCGGTTGTGAAACTCTCCTCGAGGAGTCCCACGTCAGTACGTAGGACCTCTCGGGGAGAGCCTTAGCCCAGTTCGCTCGATGTGATAGAGATGATGCATCTCTGCTGAACGTCTGTATCCAGTGACCTCCCGGCGGTGCTTGGCGATTTCAGAACAGCAAACACCGCCGATGAGAGTGTTAATTGAGCTCTTTGTCTCACCGTTTTGTGAATCGACTGCTCACGGCCGGATATTTCTAGTCGTGATAGTTTTGGATCTACCCTCCTTGGTGTTCGCGATCGTTTGGGGAAGATTGGGCGGTGGTGGGGATTTCAGCCAATGATATTGCGATGCCAGATCTGGTGTCGCGGGTTGACTCTTGAACACCTGTAACTCAGATATGGAAGAGGTGGTTTTGTTCTCCTTGTGGCGCCGCTTTTGGTTGGGTGCTTGCGCGAGAAATAGGAGATCACCCAGGGTTGTTTGCGCCTCCATACCGATGGAGTCGCATTGGTAAGAGTGACAGAAAAGTGGCAGTCGCTGACAGAGAGTTGGCCTGGATGACTGACTCTACGGACCGGTGCAGTCGCGTGGCATTGGCGGGTCGTGAAAAGCCTCCTAGACTGGTTTCGTTCCTAGGGCAGTTGCGGGTGCTGCTGTAGTTTGAAAAAGGTCACCCAGGATTCTGAGTAAGTTGTGTTGCTATGGTGATCAAAACCTTGTAACGGTCACCGTATTCCATCCGTTACTACTGCCAGTGGATCGTTTGGTGAGTGCATAAAACTTTCCTACCGGAGTTGATTGTGCTTGTCAGGAGGACACTAGTAAGCGGAAACACCCGATTTGGGTGCTTCTTAAGAAGCTCAACTGGTAGTGGGGCAGTGTGATTGTGAAAACTTTGATCACAAATACGCTGTTTCCGAAATATGGACCGCGATTGCGGCTACAATTCAGTTAGGAGGCGAAATATTATGAATCGTCCAATTGGTACAGGAATTATTGTTTTTGGAATCATCCTGGTGGCAGCTGGGGCAATAATGAGATATGCTGTCACGGCTAGCGCGACAGGATTTTCCATCACTGAGGTGGGTCTTATTTTGCTCGTTATTGGAGTCGTGACCATTCTTTTAGGTATCTTGGTGGCGTTGACAGGGAGCCGTCGTCATACTGTGACAACTGAGCAAGTCAACAGTACTCCTGTTGGTACCGTCAGGTCTGTCGATAGTAAGGATAATTTGGGCTAACTGAAACCGGTGTGAAGATTGGCCCCGTGAGAGTTGACACTACTGAGATTCGATTTCCGGAAGGTTGTCGATCCGGGTTGAATTCTCGCGAGGCCATGACGCGTTCGTGACTTGGTTGTTGCTTGATGGGTGGGCATGCTGCGCCGGTGACGGGTACGGAAACAATAGCCGAGCGAGTCGGCTCGAGAACAGTCTAGATCGTTTATTTTCCTGGACGAGTTCGGCTTTCGATAGCCTTTCTTTGGGCTAGCTGTGCTGGCACTAAGAGAGGTCGCTTTGGCGATAGGCTGCGCACAGTCTGTTTACGGCTATGTCTGTCACGGTGAGAGACTGAAACGCTCGTGAACCTCCCCGCCCTTACAGACGTGGCTTCTGGCTCCGCTGTTTGGTTGAGGTTACCTGGCACCGCTCCCATCAAGCTACCGCGACCGACTGGTCTAGCACCGATGGATCGGTACTGGTAGATGAGTTTGCTAGCTTCGGCTTGCTAGTCTGAGTTATCTCAGACAGGGCCCGGTTCTGGGCGCTACTCAAGGCTTTGGCCTTGCGGCACTGCACCATATGGTGTGCCTCGCGTTGATCGGGTGACCAACGTTGGACAGACCGGAGATACGTGACTCGGATTGTAGTATCCGGTCTTATGGGTACGTATTCCCCGTATATAGCCTTCTGGAGGATATTAATTGCTCCTAGGGCGTCTCGTTGACAAGTAAACCCACAAACTGGGTTCTTGCATTGGTAGTGTCGACCTGACGATCGGTTGCGTGTTAAGCACGCGGGGCAAGTCTTGCTGGAACCGGATTCGTTCAGCAAGTCCAGCTCTAATCCAGTTTTGTCTTGGAGATAGCGTTCCTGGCGTCCTCTCGACCACTGTGACAGTTGTTGACGATCGCTGTCGTCCAGTCTGCTAGCTTGATAGCTCCCATAGAGTTCATATTAGCCAGCGGGGTATTGCCCTTAAGAGCAGCTCAGGCGCTGTGGTTGTGCAGTCGAATACGCAATTGATGCTTGGTGGTGCGATCGATAGTGGGATATGATGAAGTCAGATAATCGGCTTTACCTGCCTCCCGAATCATTGCGTTGCTCGGTCGTATCGGGCCTAGTGGTGCTAGAGCCAGGTGGTTGAGCGCCTTGCTTGCTCGAATATGGTTGCCACCTGATCGGCCCTCAGTATCGGCGCGTGCCGCAGCAGCCAAGGAACTAGATATTTGCCGCCAAGTACATAGACCATTCCGTCGGCCGGTTGTGCTTTTACGTTGAAGCCCTTGTGGGCACCCACCACGGCTATTATGGCCGTCACGGTCAATCCTATTCCGGTTGTCTTTGTCAATGCGTTGGAAGCGCGCCTTGCCTCGAAACGGGCGTTCGGCACGTAACGCTGATTGTGTTGATTGACCTTGAATACATCGTGATATACCCATATGGATGCATCTGGGTGGTGTTTAGTGTTGATGGTAAAGACTCCACCTGGTCCGATCACAACGTGATCTATGTCCGAGCCTCGTGACCCTACTGGCACCGAGTGCAGTACTCTCCAGTCATCGGATAGAGTGGTGAGCCGTTGACCAATCTTCATTTCCCCTGCGGCACCGACTCGGAATGCGCGTTCGTCGGTGTGTTCGTCAAATAGACGAGCCAGGAAGCTACGGATTGGGGTGGCCTCGCGGAGCTCTCGTGCACGTTCTTGGATACCCTCGCCTGCTGTGTTTTTGGCCAAGTCTATCCAAGGAAGTTGTTGAGTGGTCGTTTGCGGGGCGAACGATGAGATGTCCTGCGGACAGGCGATTTCTGTCATTTGCGTATTTGATGTGATCGGTTGTGTGCGTGGGCGGTCTTCGCAGTCAGTCCCGGGATCTGGCTTGTGCTCCTGCAACGGTTGCACTCCGAAGGCGATCAGGGCAGCCTCGAATTCGGAGTGAAGTTCATAGCGTTCAAGCATTGCTTTACCGGTGTTTAGATCAAACCAACCTACCTGCTCACCAGAGGGCATGTTGACATAGAGCCGGTCCTGACCGTATCTCTTCCAGTGAACAACGTCGAGAGGTTTCATCGCATGAGTATCGACATCCGGTTCTCGAGGCTTAAGACTGGATACCTCGTTCTTCGGCTTTGATGGCCGTGTTGATGACCCCAGCTGGTGATAATGGAGTTGGTGGATGTCTATCGACACCTTGTTGTGTTAGACGTACGGCCATAGCAAGTCTACAGGGACAGCCAAAGCTGTTTTCGGTAGGGCTGACGAAGTTAACGCGATTGAACGCCTCGGCAATGTCAACTGGAGCGGGTTGCTAAGAGATCTCCAGCGATGCAGATATGCAAGAGGTGCACCGGGGTACATACCATGTCAAAATGCTGAGCTAGCTGCAGCACTCGAAACAAGTTGCATATACCAAGGAATGTGATTACTATGATTTCAGTTGGGTTGCTTGGGCGCGACCAGGCAGCCGCCGAGGACCGGGAGGTATGAGAATGAAAACACCGTCCGAACGACGCACCTGGTTAATCGATCAATATTCGCCCTGGCCGCGACGCACCTTGGGCGACCACTTCACCGAACTGGCGTCGCGTTTTGGCGACCGCCCTCTGTTGGTGACCCCTGATCGCTCTATTACATATGCGGAGCTTGTTGAAGAGTCACGTTCTTTGGCTCGCGCTATGATGGCGCTGGGAGTGCGTCGTCGCGACCATGTCGCATTGTTGCTAGGCAACGAACCCGAGTTCATTTTCCTGAGCATGGCCGTGTCGATGGTCGGAGGGGTAGTGGTTCCATTGAACACTATGCTCCACGAGGATGAACTCGACTATCTGCTTGAGCAATCTGATTCCAAGTGGGTGTTTCTGCATCAAACGGTAGCTGGAATCGACCACGAGAAGGCCGTAGCTTCGATAGTGCGTGAGCATCAACGTGGAGACAAGACATTGGCAATAGAGAATGTTGTGGTTATTAAGACCACCGATGCGCCTGTTCAGGATGGTTTTCAAAACTGGGAGCACTTTAAGGCTCGGGCGACATCTGTCACTGAGGCTGAACTTGATGCTCGTCGCGAAGCAAGTCGATATCCGGATGAGGTGGTGAACATCATCTACACCTCTGGCACCACCGGCCTACCGAAGGGCGTCATGCTCACGAGTGATATGTTGTTACGTTGTGGATACTCGACTGCGCTTTCACGTGCTTTCGAGGAGGGGCGGCGAATATTTACGCCACTCCCTCTCTATCACGTCTTCGCATTTGTCGAGGGCTTGATGGCGGTGTCATTCGTGGGCGGCACAATCATTACGATGCCGAACTTCAAACCGAGTCAGGCGATGACAATGGTACAGGACTTGCGAGCGCACGATATTCTCTGCGTCCCAACGATTTTGCTCGCCATGGTGACCGAGGCCGAGCGAGCCAGCTATGAGCTATCGGAGCTTTATGCCCTCATGTGTGCGGCGGCACCTGCTCCGGTACCGCTCTGGGAGCGAGCGGTTGCCGCCTTTGGGTTGACGGAGATGGTTACTGGCTATGGAGGTACTGAGGCTTCGGCGGCAACAGTGCACACCGAACTTGGCGACAGCCTAGAGGTAATTACCACCAAGGTAGGGCGCATCAAGCCCGGTGGTCCTAGTGGTCTTGAGGAGTTCGGATGGGCCAACAGCCAGTACAAGGTGATCGACCCCGATAGCGGAGAGGATCTCGCTGACAACGAGATCGGCGAGCTAGCAGTCCGAGGTAACTTCGTTACTCGAGGCTACTACCGGAAGCCGGATGAGACGGCTCGGCATATCGACAAAGATGGGTGGTTTCGCACTGGTGATCTAGGTCGCATAGATGAAAACGGTTACCTCGAATTCCATGGACGCGCCAATGAGCTTTATAAGGTATCTGGCGAGAATGTCTCGCCGAAGGAGATTGAGGAGGTGATCTCTCGCCACCCGGCCGTCAATCAGGCCTATGTGGTAGGTGTCCCCTCTCCGGTGACCACGGAGACTGGGGTGGCGCTCATCGAACTTCGTTATGGGGAGAGAGCGAGTCGTCGAGAGATGATTGAGTGGTGTCGAGAACACCTCGCAAAGTTTAAAGTGCCACGCTACTATTTCTTTGTCGAGGCATCGGAGTGGCCAATGACGGGAACTGGGAAGGTGCAAAAGTATCTGCTAGCCCAGTTGGCACGCGAACGCATCTCCAACGACGGTACTGTTGAGGAGGATCTTGACGCCTAGGCTTCGAGCTCGCGACCAGCGAGTGGCTATTACCGGCTTTAGTATGGTTACGCCGCTTGGCCTCGACGTCGAGACCACCTGGTCGGCTCTTATGAAGGGTTCGTCCGCACTCGGATGTCGGATTCTCGATGAAGAACATTTGGTGGCGGTAGCACCACTTCCGGAGGGGGACCTAGGGGTGAGCGCTCGCGTACGTACTGTGTCTGATCGGAGCACAGTCCTGGGTGCGAGCGCGGCTGCTATGGCGCTGGAGTCGGCTGGACTCTCCATCGCTTCCAGTGATGTTGGTCCAGAGCGAATGTCGATCATGGTTGGCACCTCCTTTGGCGGCATAGGATCGCTCGTAGACGAGGATCGACGTACACGCGCTGGAAGAGGCAGAGTGTCTCCTCGGCTGGTCACTCGGGCTATACCGTCTGCGTTGGCGTCATATCTAGCAATCGAATATCAGGTTACTGGCCCAGTAATGACCTATATGGGAGCCTGCGCAGCCTCAGCGCAGGCGCTTGGTGAGGCGATGTTGGCGATCCTGACAGGGAGATGCGACCGTGTCCTAGCTGGAGGCGCTGACACTTTGTTTGTGGACCCAATCATGTGGAGTCTGATGGCTGCAGGAGCGCTCGCCACACTCGACGCAGATGAGTCCGCGGCCGAGGCGGTTCGCCCATTTGATCGAGCTCGGCGAGGCATGGCCCTTGGAGAAGGAGGCGCATTTTTCGTACTCGAGAGTGAGGCATTAGCACGTGCTCGCGGTGCTCAGATATACGCGTACCTGGTGGGCTTTGGAACCGGCAACGATGCCCATCATGTGAGCGCCCCTGAACCATCAGGGTTGGGTGCCGAACGCGTCATGAGGATGGCGATGGAGTCGGCGGGAGTCACCTCTCGAGATATTGGCTATGTCAGTGCTCATGCGACTGGCACCAAACTCGGTGATGCTGCTGAGGCTGCCGCTCTGTTGAGGGTATTGGGTGACGGCGTTCCTGTCTCTTCTGTCAAAGGTGCGCTAGGGCACTCTCTCGGAGCTGCGGGGGCCATCGAGGCCGCTCTGTCGGTACAGGTGTTGCGTACTCATATGATGCCGGCCAATACCGGCATCGAACAGCCGGACACCGCCGGTGCGCCATCAGGACTACTTTTTGCTCCCTCACAGATTAAGCCCGGTGCGCTTGTGCTGTCTAACTCCTTTGGCTTTGGAGGCCACAACGTATCCTTAATCTTTGCACCAGGCGAAGAGTAGTCTGCCAGGTTTTAACTGAGACGAGGCTACTGGCGGTGGATCTGATCAATCCTTCCAGGTTGGTAGCCTCCAAGGACGTGGAGAAAGAGATGCCTAGCTTGTGAGCTGAACCGTGACCGAACCTCGGGTGCCCAGCCGCGTTGCTTGGTCCAGCTGAAGATGAGGTGCCGACGCAAAGAGGATAATCTCCACTCCACCCATAGGCGCCAGAGGTGTTGGCGAAGAATGGGTGCGATGTTAACCACATTGCTGGAGGCCAGGGTGTTGTTGACTGATTATTGGCGCACTTTAAAACGCTTGGCATCGTCTGCTGCATACTTGGCAACAACCGTATCCACCGCCGCGGTCTGCCGGACAGCTTGGACCACCGAAGCTAGTCGCGAGCCAGGGATGGCAACAGTCATCTCATCTGGGCCCATTCCGGTTCTAGCTCGACTCAGGGCACAGCCAACACTTGCGGCCACCTGATTGTACTCTTTGGCCAATGCCACGATATGGCATTGAGGTTTTCCCTCGATGCGTAGCTCCGGCACTGCATCAGAGAGCACCATGAGCTGGCGGCCGTTTACCCTCAACAAAACAACATCAGGTGCGAAGCGGGCGTCAGTAAGTGGACCATAGCTGATGGCGTTGGCTCGTTTTGAGATCGCTGGTATCTTTCCGACGTCGGTGCCATCGACCCATCCCGATTCAAGCAGTGCAGCAATGTCGGCGTTGTCGGCGACCTCTGCGAATGAGGCCAGTCCGTGAGTGTATCGGCCGACAGAACAGTTGCCATGATCCTTGGGCGAGGTGGTGAAGGTTGCAGCGATAGCTTTCACCCAGAATACACAGCTAGCAGGAACCCTCCCGGCACGTCCATCGTCAGATGGCGAGGACATAGGTTCATCGAAGGCAGGTACTGAGTCTGGAGACTCGTCTGAGAAGGTGATGCTGACTGGTGGAACTGAGAGGTGAAGTGAGTGCGACAGTTCATTCGCGAGAGTTTTCCAGCCTGTTAGCAATTCATTGGTCGCGTTTTCCATGATGCCAGCTTACAGACCCTGAGCTTTTAAACCTTTCGCCTATTCGTCGAGATAGGTCGGCGTGGACTAGGATTGGTCGGGACATCACTACTGCTCTAACGATTTCCGGGATGTCGCCCGAAGTAGAGTGAGTGGTGCTGACGGCCGGTCCATTCTTTCAGAAGATCATGTTATTGACGAAACCTAGTCGACTCAAGTGCAGCGCGGGTTGTTGCATGGTTGTCTCGGAGTTCGACCATTAGCCTGTGCCCTAATTCTGGCAGACTCTCGCGTTCCACACACAAACCCAGTGCTTGGCGCGATTAACCTTGATAGCGAAGGTAATAGCTATCTATGGTTAGGAGGCCAGTTGACCACTCAACCGGCCATGGCCCTCTCTGGTTGTAGAAATGACTCGACTACTGGTTTTGCTTTGGAGTCCAACCAAGGTTGCGGAGTTAGTAGCCTCAACTATGGGCGAAGTTGTCGAATGAAATTTGGATGTTTGCTAGAGATATTTTTTTGGTATTTTCGAAGCTGGCGTACATGTCCTCCATGGACCCAGTGGAGATGGATTTGGAAGACTTCATGACACTCAAAATGGCTGCTTGATGGCCTACATAGTCAAAGAGATTTACTATACCCTCCAAGGCGAGGGCATGCAAGTAGGTCGGCCAGCCGTATTCTGCCGTTTCTCGAGATGTAATCTTTGGACCGGCAAGGAGTCGCAGCGTGCTCAGGCAATCTGCCAGTTCTGCGACACTGACTTCGTCGGTACCGATGGACCAGGTGGAGGACGATTCGCAAGCGCCATCGATCTTGCCAGTGCGATAGCATCCTCCTGGGAAGGCAGTAGCCATACGAGGAGTAAGCCCTATGTCGTATGTACCGGCGGGGAGCCGTTGCTTCAACTCGATGAAAGAGCTGTCGATGCGTTGCATGATCAAGGGTTCGCGGTGGGTGTGGAGACAAATGGAACTCAGCCTGCTCCTCGTGGACTCGATTGGATCTGCGTGAGCCCGAAGGCTGGTGCTCCACTGGTGTTGGATCGGGGAGACGAACTAAAGTTGGTCTACCCGCAGGCGTTGGCCCCTCCGGAGTTGTTCGAGGAGTTGCAGTTCGATCACCTTCTACTGCAACCTATGGACGGACCAAAGAGGGCCGAAAACACAGCGCGTGCCATCGACTATTGCCTTGCTCATCCACAGTGGAGGCTGAGCCTTCAGACTCATAAATATACGGGGATTCGATAGTGGAGATTTTTAAGGAATTTACGTTCGAGGCGGCGCACCGCCTACCTAACGTCAGTGAAGGACACAAGTGTGCCCAGCTCCACGGACACTCCTATCGGGTCGAGGTGCACGTCTCGGGTCAGGTGGATGCAGTTACAGGCTGGGTGATGGACTTTGCAGACATTACGGAGGCTTTTGCACCCATTCGCTCCCAGTTGGATCATCATTTGCTCAATGAAATCGAAGGGCTCACCAATCCGACCAGCGAGCATCTTGCCATCTGGATTTGGAGCCAGCTTAAGAACCTGTTGCCGTTGTCGTCAATAGTTGTGCGAGAAACTCCCACTTCGGGATCTATCTATCGAGGCGATTGATCCGAAAGGACAAGGAGGCCTTCCACTTCGGACGTGATGATTTGGAGCAGCTCTCGGTTTGGGTCTCATCGGCTGTGGTGAGCACGGAGTCATTCGCGTTGTGGACTATGGCCAGAATTCTGACTGTCCAGCGAGAGGCGGTTGTATAACTGCTATTCGTGCTTTGCACCGTCTAAGTGAATCCGTAATGATGATGCTTTGCGGTGATAGTAGAGACTGTCGACCAATGTGGACCCAGTGTAGATGACGTTTTGAATCCATCCAGGACGAGCCATCGACCTCTGGCTATGAGAATCGAAGCACATTTGCTTGTTTCCTGAGGTGTAAGAGATCTTGCAAGACCTGAGTGAGCGCTCTGGGTCCCAACGGGGTCTCGCTTTCGTCTCTGCCACAAATTCGGTGACCGAGTAGTTGGTGGTGTGGTACTCAGTTCTTGTACGCCGGGGTCCTGGCGTAGGACTCGGTTGCGTAGACGCAAAACCAGCCGGGCCTGTGTCAACTCTTCTGAGACAAGAATTTGCCGTTGCGTGGGGGCGGAGGTTTGGTAGAGTCCAACCGGCACCTTATGTCGTATAGTAGGTGATCAAAGCCATATATGTCTTCGCGATGATATCCGGTCACCATAGATTGGCGGCGCCATCGAGGGCCGGTTTTGACGGTTGGAGGATCGAGTTGACCGAAGATTGAAAATATTTTGTTATTTTCCCACACCGATCTTGTTAAAACTGTATCCTGGATACAGTATCCACTGGAAGCGGTTGACTTCTTGTGGTAGGGGATGGCCAGGCGACTGCGCCATTGAGTGATAGGGGGAAGTCTTGCGAGTAAAGATTGGTAAGTCGGTTGTGCTTGTCGGCGCGATGAGCGTTGCGCTCGCCGCGTGTGGATCAGCGTCGACCTCTGGGAGTTCGACGACTAGCGTAGGCAAGGGTTCGTCGCTGGTTGTCGCTGGGGTCATCGCGATCACTGGGTCTAGTAATTTCGAGGGATCAAATCAGGCCGGTGGTGTGTTGCCGGCGATATATGCGATCAACAAGGCCGGCGGAGTTCTTGGCCACAAACTGGTGTATAAGGGTGTCGATACGCGAGGTGATCCGGCAGACGCGCTCCCAGCAGTCCAGCAAATGCTCGCGACTACATCTAATCTCGTTCTGGTCACAGGACCTGGAACAGCATCGGCTCCGACCATCGTTCCAATACTTAATCGGGCCAAGATTCCGATGAACGCGGTAGCTGGTGAGAGTTCTTTCAACACCACTACGGATAAGTATTTCTGGCGGCTATTCCCGCCCGACTCTGCTAACGGGACGGCCATGGCACTTTGGGCGCATAAGAAGGGTTATACCAGGGTAGCGACGGTATTTGGAACCGATAGCGGGTCGCAAGGAGACCTTCCTGGCGTGCTCGCTAGTTTGAAGGCGCTGCACATGAAGCTCGTGACTGAGCTCAACATTACACCGGACCAGCCTTCATATCTATCGTCGGTGCGTCAGTTGATGAATGCCAAGCCTCAGGTCATTATGACCGAATCCGATGGCACAACTGCTGGTACTTTCTTTGGAGAGCTGAAGCAACTCGGTGGAATGAAGCCGATCATAGGAACGGAAGCAACCTTTACTACGCCGTGGCTTACCGCCGTGAAGGGCGCACTCGGAACGAGTACCTTCACCAAGTACTACACGGGTATGATAACTGAGCCAGGGAAGCCCACCGCCGCTATATCTACCTTTCAGAGTTCTCTAAAGGCGACCAAGACTAATGTTCCACCACCGTGGCAGTCCTATATGAGTAACCCGTTCTCGCAGACCTATTATGACGGTGTAATTGCTACCGCCCTGGCTATGAATGCAGCGCACAGCGTGAAGCCTTCGGTGTTTAACAACTACATCGCCAAGGTCACCAACCCTGGAGTTGGCAAGACGGTCGTCTATACCTATGCGCAGGGTGTGGCTGCCTTGAAGGCCGGAAAGCAGATCCAATACTATGGAGCGACGGGTGTTATTGATTTCAATAAGTATCACAACTCCGACGGCAACCAAGAGGCTGTCAAGAGTTCGTCATCGTACGCGCCTATCTCGCAAGGGCTGATCACGTCTGCTGCCATTGGTGCAGTCAAAGTTCAGGGTGTGCAGTAGGTGCAATGTTAGATACCCTTCTTTCTGCGATAGCTTTTGGGATCGTTCTTGCCTCCGTAATAGCCATTGCGTCGATGGGGTTTACGATCCAGTTTGGGTTGACTAATATGCTCAATCTCAGTTATGGAGGTGTCATGACGGCGGCTGGTTTCGTGGCTTATCTTGCGGTAAGCCACGGAATCAACGCGTGGTATACCCTCCTAATAGGTGGGATTGTCGGAGCTGTTATTACGCTTGTGCTTGGCATCTATGTCTTTCGACCATATGCGAGACGTGGAGCAAAGCTATTTGAGATGATGATGGTTACGCTTGGCTTGGCTTTGGTTGTGGACTATGGCCTTCAGGCGCTATCGCATAACAATATCTATCAGTTCACTGTTCTCCAGAGTGCGCCAATTCACCTTGGCCCAGTAGTCATAACACCTACCGAGTTGATCCTCGCAGTTGTCGGCCTAGTCGTTTTCCTTGGTTTGGAGGCACTCCTTCGATTCACGAGGATTGGTAAGGCGTTGCGTGCTACTGCCGCCGAGGCATCGCTTGCTCGTTCATGTGGTATTCGTACTGGGCGGGTTGTAATTGTGACTTGGCTGCTCAGTGGGTTTCTTTGTGGGTTGGCCGGGGTGGTTTACATAGTCAATTCGCAGAGTATTGGTTACTCAACAGGGGAACTGTTCTTGCCATTGGTTGTTGCTGCCGCTCTCCTTGGAGGCGCCGGCTCACCGCGTGGTGCGGTGGTTGCTGCTCTAGTGATGGGAATCGTGACACAGGTAGTTGCTGCGTTTGGTCAGCCCGCCTATAGCACCGTAGCAGGCTTCGCGGTACTTGTGATCGTGCTCTTGGCAAGGCCAGGAGTTATTGCGCACGGTGCCTCTGAAGGAGAGCTGACTCTTTGATGGTCTGCTCCAATTTCTTCAGTTCAAATCATCTGCGTTCAACTGCTGAGGGTTGGCGCAACGGTTACCACGTGGTTGTGAAGGGGGCATAGGGTATGTCAGCTTGGGAATTTTATATCAGTACGCTACTCGTCTATTTCGCGATCGACGTACTGTCAGCATTCTCGCTTAACCTCCAATTTGGTTTCGGAGGTATCATCAACCTGGCATTCATAGTCTTCCAAGCAGCAGGTGCTTACATCGCCGCATCTCTATCGCTCGGACCTGACACGGGGGCGAATGCCTTTCAGACCTATCTATTCGGGATGAGTCTGCCGTTCCCGCTCCCGCTAATTTTCGCGACGTTGGCAGGTGCGATCTTAGCATTGGTCGTGGGTCTTTTTGGATTACGTCGAATGCGTAAGGATTACCAGGCAGCAGTGTTCCTGATTGTTTCGCTGATTGCATGGGAAGTTGTGAAGTCTGACGTCAGTCTGTTTAATGGGTCTAACGGTGTAACTGGTGTCGGAAAGCCACTAGGGACAGCCTTGCCATTATCGTCATTAGGTTACCAATGGGTGTACCTAGTTTGGGTGTTGGTAATTGCCGCTGGTGTCTACCTGTTGGTTAGATGGTTGTCGATCTCTCCATGGGGTCGTGCTCTGCGAGCAATGCGTGATCATGAGGATGCCACAGTAAGCCTCGGGATCAATACTACGGTTCTGCGTCTTCAGGTATTCGTTATTGGTGGAGCTATCGCTGGCCTGAGTGGAGGTCTGCTGGTTGAATTTCTTGGTGCCTGGTCACCTGGAGCTTGGGGATATGCAGAGACGTTTGTGGTATTCACAGCTATGTTTGTTGGCGGCATTCGTAACTACAAGGGAGTCATCCTAGGAACGCTGTTGGTCCCGATCTTGTTTCTCGAATTGCCGCGCTTTCTTCCTCCAATTGGATATCCAGGGCTCATCAGCTCGCTGGAGTGGGTTGTTATCGGCTTGCTGTGGATGACGAGCCTGTTGCTTCGACCCAAGGGGATTATCCCGGAGAAGCGGAACATTGTCTCCTTTGGAAATTATGTGAAGGTATTGGGGGGTAAGCGCTCACCGCAAGTAAAGGCGGCGGGTCATTCATTGGGTGAGATTACCTAGTTGATGGAGGCTACCAGTGGTGGGAGTGTCGATTTGATTCCCAGCACCATAGAGCTAGGTGTTTGTGATGTGTTGTTCGTTGAGACCACAATATCTGTAGTGAATGGTCCGATGTGGTAAGAAGGGGTGGTGGCAATTGCCTGGTATTGATGATGGCGATGTAGTACTCGCTGCCAAGGATGTAGTGGTCCGTTATGGTGGCGTGATAGCTGTCGATGGCCTTTCTCTTGATGTGCGTGCTGGTGAAGCGGTGGGTTTGATTGGACCCAACGGCGCCGGGAAGTCAACTGCTCTTGGTGCCCTTGGTGGCCAGGTCAAGACGGTGAGCGGGTCGATTACGTTGGCTGGACGAGAGGTCCATAAATTGTCATCTTATCGAAGAGCACGCCTTGGGTTGGTCAGAACGTTTCAGTCGACCAGCGAGTTTGGTGACATGACGACATTTGAAAACCTGGTCACAGCCGGAAATGGTTATAGCGGGGCGCGGTTGACAAGGGTTGTGTTTCATAGAAAGGCGAGTCTTGCTGCTGATAGGGCTATTGCGGATCGTGCTTGGGAGATGTTGGAACGTTTTGATATGGCCGAGAAGGCCAATACCTATGCTAGGGAGTTGAGCGGTGGTCAACGACGGCTAGTAGAGATCATGCGTTGTCTCATGTCGACTCCAAAGGTGTTGCTACTCGATGAGCCTATGGTAGGTGTTGCACCGCATTTAGTCGAAAAACTGGTCAATGACCTAATTGCTATACGTGATGAAGGCATTGCTATTGTCATCGTAGAGCATGCGTTGGAGGTTGTTAAGGCTCTTAGTAATCGTGTAGTTGTAATGTCGTTTGGAAGCAAAATAGCAGAGGGTAGCTATGAGGAAATCGTCCGCAACGAAGACGTGCAGGCTGCGTATCTTGGATAGAGTATGCGGCTACTTAGTTGGAATGCTGCGATGGAAGTGGGTTTAGATGGTTGCTAGGGTAAAGCCGTTTCTAGATGTAGCTGGAGTGAGTTCGGGGTACAACAAGACGCCTATTGTCCAGAGGGTGAGCATACAGGTTGGCCTCGGCGAGATAGTGCTCATTATGGGGCCAAATGGGGCTGGCAAAAGTACTTTAATAAAAGCTATAACGGGCGAGCTCCCCGCACTCGAAGGTTCGATAAAGATCGATGATGTCGATGTCACCCACATGGGCGAGGAGGATCGAGTCGGTCATGGTGTGGGATACGTGCCTCAAGTGCGAGATGTTTTTCCGCCGCTCACTGTTCAGGAGAATATCGAGATGGGTGGTTATGCCTATAAGGGCGCGGATTTGCGTGAGCGTGAAGAGGAGGTGTACTCCCTCTTTCCCCAGTTGCTTCCGAGCCGTAGACGAGCGGCTAGTACGCTAAGCGGTGGTGAACGCAAGATGCTCGGAATTGCTCGAGCTCTGATGGCACGGCCCAGATTGTTAATTCTTGATGAGCCTACGGCGAATCTGGCGCCATTGATTGCTGAGAAGGTGTTGCAGAGTATTGTGACTGGCGCTGCTGGTTCCGGAAAGGCGGTGTTGCTCATAGAGCAGCGCGTGAGCTTGGGCCTAGAGGTCGCTTCGTGGGGTTACATACTGACCGACGGACAGCTGCGATTGGAGGGCAGCGCTGAGGAGTTAAAGGCAATTCCTGATCTCGGGCAGCTATTTTTGGGTCGCGGCTCTTTGGGTCCCGTCTCTAGTGAGGCGCTGTGAGTATGGTGTCGGAGACGGTTAGTTTCGCCCAGGTTGCAACGGCGCTAGGGATCGGGCCAATGTTTGTGACGCTTGATCTAGGAGTGCGATGATGGAAGAGCGGAGCCTACTGATAGATGGTAAGGATTTGCAAGGGCATGATGAGCCCTTGGAGGTCATCAATCCATCTACTGGAGAGGTGATAGCGATAGTGCAATCGGCCAATAGCCACGATGTGGATGTTGCCGTTCAGGCTGGCTACGAAAAATTCGTAGACGGGGAGTGGAGCAAGGCTCCAGTACACGTGAGGGCCAGAGTGCTGACAAGGTTTGCTGACCTTCTAGAGGGGGCCTTGGACGAGTTGAACGTCCTTGAGACGTTGAACAATGGAAGGCCGGTTGCCGAGACTCGGGCTCAGATTGCACGACTGCCGGAGTGGTACCGTTATAACGCCGCGTTGGCGCTCGCCGACCGTACGAGCGTTGTTCCGATGCCAGGCGACTATCACTCCTATACTGAACGGAGTCCATTAGGGGTGGTCGGGATCTTGGCCTCCTTCAACCATCCACTGATGATTGCGTCTAAGAGTCTCGCTCCTGCCCTGGCCACTGGCAACTCTGTGGTGCTCAAGCCATCTGAATTGACGCCGCTCACTGCTCTCAGAGTCGGAGAGCTAGCACTGGAGGCGGGTATTCCGCCGGGTGTACTCAACGTTGTTCCTGGTACCGGCGGAGTTGCAGGCGCAGCGCTCGCAGCCCATCCACTCATCTCGCGGATCACCTTCACTGGCGGCACTGAGGCAGGAAGATTGGTAGCACAGGCGTGTGCTACACGGTTTGCTCCGTGTACATTGGAGCTCGGTGGTTCCTCGCCGGTTGTGGTGTTCAAGGATTCCCCGGTCGAAGAGGCAGTTCGAGGCGCAGCGTTCTCCGCCTTTATTGGCTCTGGACAAACCTGCATCGCCGGCAGGAGATTCATTGTTGATGAGTCACTTTATAACGAATTTGTCGAGCGGCTTGTGGGGATAGCAGGCGGCCTTCGAGTTGGTGATGCTCGAGATCCTAAGACTCAGATGGGACCAATGATCTCGGCTGTGGCTCGAAATCGTGTGTTGCAGAAGGTGCATCTTGCGGCGGCTGAGGGAGTCGATGTTCGTTCGGGAGGCGACGAGGTCTCCGTGGACGGACGACCGGGTGGGTTCTTTATGAGTCCGACCGTGTGTACTGCCCCATCGCAGGAGTACAGGTTGGCCAGAGAAGAGATTTTCGGTCCAGTGGCCTTCGTTGTTCCATTTCGGGATGAGGCAGATGCACTCTCCAAGGCGAATGATTCCGTATATGGACTTGGTGCAGCAGTCTGGACCAGAGATGTTGCTCGAGCGCATCGTTTCGCATCAGGATTGCATTGTGGAATAGTTTGGGTGAACGATCACCATCGACTCGATCCTAGTTCTCCATGGGGTGGGAGCGGAGAGAGCGGAATTGGCCGTGAGGGTGGTTGGGAGTCGTTTCACGAGTTTACGCATGTTAAGGCTGTTACGATTCGGACAGCTGAAGAATCGGTTGATTGGTATGGTGGGGGTCAGCAAGGACGGTTGAATTAGATGATCAATGGTTTGAACGTGAGCCAAGATGGAGCACTTCTTAGGGTTGAGCTCGAGAATGGACCTGGAAATGAGTTCACCGAAGAGATGTGCCTGGGCTTGACGGACGTTCTCATGAATCCACCCGCGTCGGCATCACTGGTGGTTTTAACGG
Source organism: Ferrimicrobium acidiphilum DSM 19497 (assembly GCF_000949255.1). Classification (NCBI taxonomy): domain Bacteria; kingdom Bacillati; phylum Actinomycetota; class Acidimicrobiia; order Acidimicrobiales; family Acidimicrobiaceae; genus Ferrimicrobium; species Ferrimicrobium acidiphilum. The sequence goes on from NZ_JXUW01000015.1 coordinate 23,874, forward strand.
CTGTGGGTGAGGTGTTTTGCACCGGCAGGGATCGTTCTGCTCGTCTGCCTGGAGAGATGCGAGCAATGGCGTCAGCGCTGGCAGAGGCTAACGTAGCCCTTCTTGCAACCCGTCTGACGGTGGTGACAAGGGTTGATGGCGATGCTGCTGGATTTGGCGTCGGTCTCGTCGCATTGGCTGATGTGGCCATTGTTGCTGAAGGTTCGAGGTTCTGGTTTCCCGAGGTGCGTGACGGGCTTTCACCAGCTCTCGTGCTTGCATGGCTGCCCTACGTGGTTGGTCGACGGAGGGCGTTTTGGATGGCGGCTAGTGGTGAGGAGATCGATGCTGTCGAGGCCTGCAGGATCGGGCTGGCAAATGAAGTCGTGCCTTCTCAACTCATGGATGAGCGTACTAATTCAATCGTTAAGACGCTCATGCTCGCACCTAGCTCGGTGTGTGCACAGATCAAGTCCGATCTACCTAGCCAGGAGAGGTTAGCGATAATCGCCGAGTCTCGGGCGGCCGCGGATCGCCTGGTGCTTCGCACTTTAGTTAGGCAGCAGTCTGACTCATGCCCGGATCTCTCTAATAACTAGGTGGCCGGCAGGTGCTGACGTTCGGAATAGGCGTATATGTCCTCTTCACTTCAGTTCGATTCACGCTAGTGGACCCATTGGCAGTTGCCAAGTTCGCTAACGGATCTGCAGTCCGATACAGTTGATCACTGGGGTCGGTTTGATGACTGAGCTTGATTCTGGAGGATTGATACGTTGCTGGCAGGGGGTCCTGTCGTGAGGGTGGTTGGCACATGACTGATCCGTTGGTTACTCGTGATGATGTAGAGGGGATTGCGCGCATTGGTGTATCGGATTCTTCGATACCTCAGCTGAGTCGAGTCACCGCCACTGAGGCTGCGACTGATCTGTTGAGGAGTCTCATTCTCTCGGGTGCGATACAGTCTGGCGCAGTTCTGAGGCAAGATGAGGTTGCCAGGCAGCTGCAGGTAAGCCGGACTCCGTTGCGCGAGGCCTTGCATCGGCTCACCGCTGAGGGTCTTATACGACTGGATCCACATAAGGGAGCTATGGTGGCCCAGCCATCGATTGGAGAGCTGCGTGACATCTATGAACTGCAGGAGATCCTTGAGTGTGAGGCTGTCAAGGAGGCTGTTGGACATAGAACCGTAGATAAGCTCGAGCAGCTTCGACTGCACATGGAGGGATTGGTAGAGATCAGAGATTCGGCCGATTGGATTAGGTATAACCTTGGGTTCCATACCTGCCTATATGAGATGTCTGGCAAACCATTGTTGGTGGAGATGATAACGATGCTACGCAATAGGGCGAGTTTGTACATCAACATGGTGGCGCAATCCGATCAAAGTAGAGTGCGAGCCGAGCACGAACATCGTGAGATGTTTGCGGCGCTTGAGCGTGGAGATGTTGGCGAGCTACAAAGGCTGGTACGCGCGCACTTAGGCGCAACGCTGGCTTGGGTGGATGAGGTGATAAGAATGAATGGTCGTAATAAGACTGACAGGAGTGAGTGATGCGGATAGCAACAATGACGGATGGTCGCCAAAATCGGCTTGCTTTGGGACATGATGAACGTTGGTATGACGTTGGTGACGCGAGCACTGAGTCCTCCATCACGGTCCTGCTTAAAGGTGTAGACGCGGCGCGGGTTTTCGTGACTGCGGAGCGCGCTCTCTCTCAGGATTTCGCACCCGTTATGCCCTTGCTTCCTTCGCGCAATGTGATGTGCCTGGGAAAGAACTTCGTCGCACATGCAGAGGAGTTTGCATTGTTTAATCGTGATGCGGAGGTAGTACCATCAGCACCGATTATCTTCACCAAGGCGGTAGCAGCGCTTTGTGGCCCAACTGATAGTCTCGTGGTCCAAGAGGGTTTAGCTCACCAGCTCGACTACGAGACTGAGTTGGCAGTTGTGATTGGGAAATCAGGGCGGAATATCGGTGCCGATAGTGCAGGCGAGTACATCGCGGCGTACACGGTGATCAACGATGTGACCGCTCGCGACTTGCAGGCCCTGCACGCCCAGTGGTTCCTGGGCAAGTCATTGCCGGGCGCATCGCCTATGGGACCAGTTTTGGTGACACCGGATGAACTTGACCCTCTGGGTGATCGCCTTCTTTCTACCTGGGTGAATGGAGAGCTGCGTCAACGCGCGGCATTATCGGACATGATTGTGAGTGTCGAACAGGCTATCGCAACGATATCGCGAGTTGTGCCGCTTCAGGTGGGCGATGTTATCGCAATGGGTACACCCGCAGGGGTAGCAGTGAGTTTTGATCCGCCCCGATTCCTCCAAAATGGAGATCACATTGTCTCCGAGATTGAAGGAATAGGGAGACTGGAGAACACCGTCTGTATTGTGTGAGGATGCTCGTGGCGCATTCCTGCCAGCTGGTTCAGGCCGTAGCTCTGTCGTCACTGCCTTTTCCACTCTATTTTTGCGACAATAGAACGGAGGTTTGTTTAGGGATTAACTGTAGGTGGAGCTAACATCTAAATTCTCATCTATGCCTCGATTCCATTGGTCTTACTGCCGTCAACACACCCCTCCTGTGTCCTCGCGATAGTCGCTATCGCTCCTGGCGTAGCGCCGTTATCGTAGCGAGCAGATCTCTACGTCGGTTGTGTTGGGTGTCGTCTGCGTCTGTCGCCAGTCGTAGAGAGACGATCTGAAGGTCGCAACCCGCTCGTGTTCTAGAACGAGGGGACTTGGACAGCTCGGTTAGTATACATCAGAATCGCCCTGTGGATTGGATTCAGCGGATTGAGTCGGATTATCAATCCGAGGGGCATACGATCCATCTGGTAGACGAAGCGCTTAGTCTGGCTGCAGTGCACTACAACTGGATCGTTGCGGTCTCTCGGTCTTCTTAAGGATACTTTACGGCGAGGGATCGCACGAGCCTGCCTTGGGGGCTCAGAGAAGGCAGAGAAGTGTGGGTTCATTGGCGAGCACCTCAGGCGACTGCCGTTTAGTCGCCGGTGATAAGAGTGGTGCAGCGGTCATCTCAGGTGTTGTCGTCGTGAACGGCGGGTGCGATGATACTTACATCGGCCAAGCAGGCCCGGATCATCAGTTTGGGCAAAGCCGACACCTGAACAATATTAGTGTCGGCCGAACTCTTCGTTTCGGGGCATCTCTGCTCGACGCCTATTGCGGTCTCGATGGAAATTGCACGCTTTGGCCGCACCGGTAGACCAGCGCACTCAAGCCGATCAGAGCGATTGTCTTCACATTTCTGTTCAATTGTTAGCTAGGATTGAGCAGCCTCGCCAGTGGGATTGGAGCTTCGCTCACCGGTGTCTCGCGGAAGGCGTCATTGGCGTGTGATCACTACTTTGAGGGCTCCAGTATCAGCTGCATTTTGGAAGGCATCGTAGGCGGCCATGATATCGTTCATCTTGAAGTGATGAGTTATAAACGCTCCTGCATCGATTTGCTTGGTGGTCAGCAGTCGTAGCAAGGTGGGAATTGAGAAGGTGTCCACTAGACCCATTGTTATGGTTAAATCGCGGATCCACAGCGACTCGAGATGGAGAGTCGCAGGTGCGCCGTGGACACCGATGTTGGCTATGTGCCCTCCTGGGCGGGCAAGTTGGGTGCATAGCTCAAAGGTTGCTGGTGTACCAACTGCCTCGATAACTACATCCGCGCCGAGCTGATCGGTCAAGTCTTTGACGATTGCTAGCGGGTCCTCTCGCGTGTTATTGATAGTGATGTCTGCGCCGAAAGCCTTCGCTGCCTCGAGCCGTCTATCCGACATATCTACCGCGATGACGTGTGAAGGTGAGTACATGCGTGAACCGGTTATCGCCGATAGGCCGACTGGTCCCGCTCCAACGATCACCACTGTGTCTCCGGGGGTTACCTTCCCACTGAGAACTCCAACTTCGTAGCCGGTCGGGAGGATGTCTGAGAGCATTAGGAGCTCTTCGTCTGTGACGCCCTCGGGTACTAGATAGGTCGAGTTGTCAGCAAATGGAATGCGTACATATTCGGCTTGAGTGCCGTCAATCATGTAGCCGAGTATCCAACCTCCGCCGTTCAGGCACTGGCCGAACCTGGCCTCACGGCAGTATCGACAGTGTCCGCATGCCGACACGCAAGAGACCAATACCCGATCGCCAGCGGCTATATTCTTGACCTGAGCGCCCACGCGCTCGACCGTACCGATGGCCTCATGACCAAGGATGCGACCTTTAGCCACCTCAGGTGTGTCGCCTTTCAGAATGTGCAGATCAGTGCCACATATTGTGGTAGTGTCCACTCGTATAATCGCGTCGGTGTCTTCGTGGATCTCTGGATCTGCTACGTCTTCCCATGTCTTCATGCCAGGACCATGGTAGATAAGTGCTTTCATTTGTCAGACTGCCTTTCGAACTAGCTAGAGGTGAACCTAGGAACACCCTTTGTCGATTACCAGGGGAGCTAGTCCCAACCGTAAGGGTCTTTTGGCCGTAAATGCTTTGCGGGCTGAAGCTGCTAGTCAGCCATAAGTCGTCTCAAGGTAGACGACTGGGCTTGGAGGTGGTGCACGATAGCCGGCGAGTCTGGATTAGTGCTCGGAAGTGAGAATAAGTAGCGGGTAGTGGCAACGAATTGTCGCGGTGTTCGGGATTACGCAACACCTGTCGCACGACGCAAAGAGGTGGTTGTGGGTTGGTGAATCTTATCTTTCCGGTCATGAGGACGCTGATGGCAATAGTGCTTCTTGAAACTAGTCCACTGGTTGCTTCCAGGACTCTATCAATTCACGTTACCAAGTTTTACACCCCACCCCAGTCGAAGCCTAAGGGCCCACTGAACTCATGATTCGACTTACTCATACCTTTGTAGGCGTTCGACCGAAACCCATAGCTCAGGAACCAACCCCTATGACACACATGAGATCTTTGATGGGGCTCAAGGGGCCGTCCAGTACCGGTGGCTACGGTTGGAGCACTTGACGGGACAAGGGCCCATGCGCTCGCAAACTACGCGAGGATTGGAACGTAATCTTTGTCCAGGTCACACTTGGGCAGGGTGACAGTTTGTGTGGCTCTACCCTTCAGCAGCGACCTGAGGATAGACCTGGACTGGTGATAGCGCTAGCGCGCATCCGGAGGGATCCATGGAATGAGAGCGCCACTGAAATGCTCGTGAGGAGAAGATTGCTCTATTTGCCGATTAACTCCACTGATCACCAGGTTGGACGCTATCTAGATCTATCGGGATGGCTGTCTGTTTCTCCTCGGTATGAATTTTGCGACAGTAGCAAGAGGTGAATGTGACATCCTCTCTGTCCTCCAGGGTGGAAGAAATGCTAGTCATGTGGTTGTGCAGCAGTCCATATCCGTGAGTACGAGGTGAAGACAATTATGAAAGCGAGGTGTGGGTCGTCTTGATGTTGCCGGCGATGTAGCAGTCGCGCCCACTATAGCCAATAAGACGATGGCAGGCCGGCGATGAGTTACCTTTGGAGTTGTAGTACGGTCAGTCGCTAAGGAAGAGACTTTGGACAGAAGTGCAGGAGATGGAGCTCTCACCGGCGAGACTGGACGTCATGGCTGCTCAATATATCTTCACCATGCGCGATATAACTCGCTTCTACCCACCGGATAGGGAGGTCCTGAAGGGGATCAACATCTCCTTCTACCCTGGAGCCAAAATTGGTGTTATCGGTCCAAATGGTTCTGGTAAGTCCTCACTTCTTCGTATCATGGCTGGTCTCGACGATGGTTTTAGTGGTGAGGCTCGCCTCAGCCCCGGATTCACCGTTGGTTATCTTCCGCAGGAGCCTCAACTCGATCCTACCAAGGATGTAGTCGGCAACGTCGCCGATGGTCTTGGTGAGCAGCGTGACCTGTTGGCGAGGTTCAACGAGGTCTGTGAGGCCTTTGCCTCCCCAGACGCTGACTTTGATGCTCTCCTCACGGAACAGGCAGAACTTCAGACTCGGATTGACGCGCTGAATGGTTGGGACCTTGAGCGGACGCTTGAGGTTGCGATGGACGCTCTTCGTCTTCCGCCCTCCGATGCTGACGTCACCACGCTCTCTGGAGGTGAACGGCGTAGGGTTGCTCTGTGCAGGTTATTGCTAGCTAAACCAGACCTTCTTTTGCTTGACGAACCCACCAACCATCTCGATGCGGAGTCGGTGGCGTGGTTGGAACGAACCTTGCATGAGTACGCAGGCACGGTAGTTGCAATCACACACGACCGCTATTTTTTGGATAACGTGGCCTCGTGGATCCTGGAGCTTGACCGAGGTCGTGGTATCCCATGGGAAGGGAACTACTCCTCCTGGTTAGAGCAGAAGCAGGCACGCCTCGCTGCGGAGGAGAAGGCTGACCGAGCCCGCCAGGCGGCGCTGGCCCGTGAGCTCGAGTGGATCCGCATGTCGCCGAGGGCTCGCCAGAGCAAGGGTAAGGCTCGGGTGAGTGCCTTCAATGAGCTGGTAGCGGAGTCTGAAGCAGCCGACCAGAGGGGTGAAGCTCTAGAGATAGCGATTCCACCGGGGCCACGTCTTGGCGATGTCGTGGTAAACGTGAGTGGACTGACAAAAGGCTTCGCTGATAGGCAGCTTATCGAAAATCTTGATTTTCTTCTTCCTCCTGGAGGGATCGTCGGAGTTATCGGTCCTAATGGAGCTGGCAAGACCACCCTCTTCAAGCTGATGGTTGGCCTGGAGCATCCGGATAGCGGCACCATCGACGTTGGTAGCAGTGTACGTTTTACCTATCTCGACCAATCGCGCGACTCTCTGGACCCGAACGCCACCGTCTATGACGAGATCACCGGAGGCGTTGAACGGATCGTTGTTGGCAGCAGAGAGATCCACGCCCGTGCGTATGTAGCGAGTTTTGGGTTCAAAGGTAGCACACAACAAAAACGGATTGGCGAGATCTCCGGCGGCGAGCGAAACCGAGTCCAGCTTGCGAAGGTACTCCGCAGCGGAGGCAATGTGCTTCTCCTTGATGAGCCTACGAATGACCTCGATGTAGATACCCTGAGGGCACTCGAGGATGGACTTCTCGGGTTCCCTGGATGTGTGGTGGTTATCAGCCATGATCGCTGGTTTCTCGACCGGATCGCTACCCATATCCTCGCCTTCGAAGGCGAGGCGGAGGTGCGTTGGTTTGAAGGCAACTTCTCCGACTATGAGGTTGATCGCCATCGACGGCTCGGAACCGATGCTGATAAGCCACATAGGATGAAGTACAAGCCACTTACCCGCTAGGTCGTATTCAGGATCGTGGTTCTAAGGCCTCTTTGGGCAGGGGTGTTCGCGGTGAGACTTGGGTTGGCGTAACGGGAGTTAAAGTGAATAATTGCTGACGCTCGTCTGCTTAATTGATGTTGTCTGGTGGCAATAGCCAACACTTAAAGTGTCGGAGCATTCGCGAGAGGATAGGGCGTCAACTCTAGAGCGATGCGATCCTTGAGATAAGAAGGAAAAGTCATAACAGATAGATTCGCTTAGGTTTTTGATTCGCTAGAAGCCACATTTCTTTGGTGTCATTGTCCTGTATCTAGGGTAGGGGTCACCCGCCTCGTCGGTTTGAGTGTTAGATGGGCCGCTTCGGTTGTCGTGTGCGTGGTTGTGTCCACATGTGCCACCCGCGCTCGCCGAAAGCGCGCTGCTAAGTGGTAGTTGAACTTGATGTAGGGCAAGTTGCAAAAGGCGACGGCCTTTTGTCAACAGTGGGCGGATCAGCGCAACATACTTGGTCTAATTGTGCGTTTCACGGCAGTAGCTGCCTTTAGTCAGTAGCCCAACCGTAGGAGTAGCAGGCTGGCGGCCAGGACGATGATCGCCCAGGAGAGGGCGCGCAAAGCCCTCTCCACAGGGACGAGGAGGTATGATCGAGAGAGACGCTCGACTGTTCCGTCTGCGTAGACGATACGACCCTCAACGGAGACCGCGCGACGCCGTATCTTCCTAGCTTGGTTGGATAGTGATCGCTGGGCGGCAGACAGGAAAGTCGCCGAGCATGCGAGAAGTATGGTTGATGCAGCGATAGTCTGATCTTGAGCGTAGGCTGCTGTTAAAATCGGGAACGCGCCCCACGCCAAGGCGAAGCCAAGATCGGTATGGAGTCGGCCACCGAAAAGTTCGAGGTTATAGCCGAGCACGAGTATGACACCTAAACCAATGAATACGGCGAACCAGGGGCCAAGCCGTAGCACGCCTAAGATGCCAATAGCTATCGCACCAGACAGACCCAGAGCTGCGCAAGTAATCAGGAGATTCTTGGGTAATTGTGTTCCCAGCGGACGCCCTCGGAGTTCATCGAGCGCATGCGCCGCTACCCCTACCGCCAGGAAGAAGGCGACCACCGCAGCCGCGAGTGTACTCCAGTTGACCTTCGATGCTAGCAGCGAACCAATGACGACGTAGGAGAGATGCCAGGCTGTGTACGGAGGGTGAAGTATGGCTCGCACGTCTCTAAGGCGAGTATGGGCACCCACGGCGTAGTAGGCGGGGCCGTCTCTGGGAGCGCTAGTTTCACCTGGTTCGGGTTCCATGGCCCTTGGTCCCCCACATCACCAGACCTCCACCCAGTGACATAAGTTGAGTCTCCACGTCGTCTATGCCGGCGCGTCTCCACGCATCTACGGTCCATGCCACTGGGTACCTCCTGTAGTGCTCCGAGATATTAGGTCCCAAAAAGCGACCGACGTTAAACCACTCGACGCCCCCTATTAGCCATCCTGCGGTCGGCAGTATGAGACGTGTGTAAAGCCACCATGATGCACGCCACCAAAGAGCGGGCGGAACGTGAAATTCGAGACTAGTCAGAGTTCCACCAGGTCGGAGGACGCGAGCCAGTTCTGTAAGCGTAGCAGCCGGATCAGCCACATAACGAAGCAGATAGCTGAAACTAACTGCATCGAAGGTTTGATCTGGAAAGGGTAGCTGCTCTGCTCTAGCTTGTATGAGATGTATGGAGTTTTCACCACGCCTGGATAAATTCTCGCGCGCACGGACAAGCATCGCTTTCGTGATGTCGATGCCAACCACCTGCGCTCCGGTGGCTGCACGGATTGCGAGCGCAATACCAGCAGGACCGGTGGCGACATCGAGCACCAAGCCGGGTGAATCGGTGTCACCTACGTGTTTTACGACTTCACGGCGCCACCGACGATCTTGGCCAAAGGATAGGATATTTGCAAGCATGTCGTAATGCGCTGGTAGACCATCAAAAAGTTCAACAGCAAAGCGATTTGGGTCTGAAGCAATCTTTCTCGTCACAGGCGTAAGGTTAGCCCAGTTAGCGCAAACGCTATCGCTACCCTTGAGCCGGTCGTCTCGAGTTGCTGAAAGTTAAGAGCAGCCCTTAGTTGTCACAGCCCATCGATCGGCCACCAAGTGCCTGATGCCCAAGTCTCTTCCGGCCATGCGGCAGTCTCCTGGGCACCTGGATGAAATTCGATCCGGGGAGGCGAGTCTAGGACCATGGTTGTCTCCGCATTAGGCTCGTATCGGTCCCATGTGGGCAATGGCTGTGCGTTTGGAGTTCCCGTGATGATGAATGAGGATACCGCGTCAGCCATCGCAAGACACAGCTGTGCCTGGGGATCGTCGGGTGCTTGGGTCGCGAAGTCGTGGGCGTTCCAGATTGCAAACATGTCGAGCCCATGTCCACCGGCTAGCTGGGGTGGTAGACCGGGAGGGCACCCATCGTAGCGGTAGCGCCAGACGGGTGCATTCATGGATTGAGCGATGGCTAAGCGTCGTGTCGGTATCCCATATCTTTCGTCACCAAGGATAGCTATCCCAATGTCATCATGGTTGAGGTCGGGACGGGCAACGCGATAAGCATCGATAATGATATGGGCTCGATCAGATCCGAAGAGGTTGGTTAGCACACCTTCAGCCTGCTCTCCGGCGCTCGAATCGAGCAGACTGTAGGTGACACCTTCGTTACCGTTGCTTCCGGCTACTACTTTTACACCTGCCGCCGACCCAGCTGCAATCGCATTTAGAGGTGCGATCGGCAGAGCTGAGCTGCCAAGGGTTGGACGCCATACCCAAATGGCACGTGCTCCACTCGCGATCTCCTCCTGTGCGGCGATCAGGTCATCGGCCGGGATTGCGCGTAGCTTGTGAGCGTTCGCTTCGGTAAGCCCAAGTTCGCGCAGGTAGCGCCGACTCAAGCGCGCTGCTTGGGGCCGAGTGGCCACATGGTCCGCCCCGCCACTACCGGAGATCGCTTGTTGTGCAAGACCGGAGCTGAGTGGGGAGGCAAGAAGATTGGCGACACTTTTGGCACCAGCCGACACCCCATAGATCGTTATGCGATTAGGGTCGCCGCCAAACCCGATGATGTTGTCTCGCACCCACTGCAGCGCGAAAATCTGGTCTAGCAGTCCAACGGCACCTGAGTCGCGCTCGCTATCGCCAAGAAATTCGGAGAGGTCTAGAAAGCCGAGCGAACCGAGGCGATAGTTGAAACTTACTACGACCATGCCTCGAGAGACGAATGCCTCGCCATCGCCTACCGGAGTTTCTCTGCCTGACCCCTGGGTGTAGCCACCGCCGTGAATCCACACCATGACCGGGTATCCCTGAGGATCTGGTGAGGGTGTGACCGGAGAACTCACATTGATGAACAGGCAATCTTCGTCAAAGTCTTCTGAAGCTGGCGCACCGGCGGAAGGGTCTATGCTCCTGCCTTGCCAAGCGATGTGGCCAGGGTGGTCGACGAGGCGCACGCCGGACCAAGGCTCAGGCGATTGAGGTGGGCGGTATCGCAAGCCACCCGTTGGGGGAGCGGCATAGCGGATGCCGCGCCAAAGGCGATTTGGCCCTTCAGTGGTTCCTTCTACTAACCCATACTTAGTGGCAACTACGTTCTTGCGCTCTCTCACCAGTACTCCTCAGTTGGAGGGCGAAGCGATGGGCGGCCATCAGCGGCTAGCTCGATCAGCATCTCCAGTTCGAGGGGAGTCACATCTTTAATGGCGACGGCGCGAGTGTGTGGCAGAACTTGACGCACTATCCTGGTTAGAACATCGCCCGGTTGGGCCTCGACAAAGAGCTCTACTCCTAGCTCGCTGAGCAGGGTCAGCATGTCGAGCCATCGAAGCTCCACAGACGGGCTGAGTGCAAGGTCGTCAAGGACTGCTCTAGCATCGATTGTTGTGCGCGGTCGACTGTTGAGCACGTACGAACATCGAAGTTCACGAGTAGGGATTGTTGCGAGCTTGGTAGATAGCATGTCGGTTACTGCCGTCAAATGAGGGCAGTGTGATGGGGTTTTGATGTTTAAACGAGTCACGCTGCCTCCGGCCACTTCGGCTAGTCTGCCGAGCGCGGCTTCGCTACCTGCCACCACGACCTGGTTGTCGGCGTTTACGATCGCAACAAAGAGGGGATCATCGGCTCTGTTGACCGCCGCAACCATGTGACGGACTTCGCGTTCGGTTCGCCTAAGTACTGCGGCCATTCCATACCCGCTCGGGTGGAGCTGTTCCATGACACGGCCGCGAACTTTTACCAGATCGAGACCCTCTTCGAAGCTGATTGCACCGCAAGTTACGGCTGCAGCCAAAGCCCCGACCGAATGTCCCGCAACATAGTTGGGCATGAGCGAGCTGGTGAGAGAGGCCACCGATGCAACTCCAGCTATGAAGAGCGATAGCTGCGTTCCCGATGTTGTGGCAAGCCCACCTGAGGTGTCAAGCCAGTCAAGGTTCTCGCCGCCGATCAGACTTCGGGCGCTGTCGAGCACCCTGATGCTAGCTGGATTTTGAGCGATGGTTGAGATCATGCCTGGTCTTTGTGATCCCTGGCCGGGAAATAACAACGCCCAGCTCATCGTGCACCCAGAGGATCCGAGATCAGTTTCGGACCTTCAGCGGTACGCACGAGTACCGGCTCGGATGCTGCTGCTACATACTCATTTAGGCTAATCTCCCCGATTAGCGCCGAGATGCGCGCGTCTACCCTACAAGGTAGGCTCGCTAGCGAGGTGGAGATATGTTTCCACTCTCGTTCGCCGATGACGGTTTCCGCACTGACTCGCACCACGAGATCGAGGTCGCTTGCTGAGTGTATCGCGTTGAAACCGGTGGCAAGCGTGAATCCCACGCTTCCTGTCACCCCCCACGTCAGTCCGAAAGTTTTGAATAGATCCCGAGCGGATTTAGCAGCTTCGGCGACGGCAAAGTTAGGATCAATGCCGTCGATGTGGCCGACCAGGTCCTCGGGTGAAAGTATCTGGTTAATGGCGCTTAGAGGTACCCAGGCCGCGAAGCGTTGAACTCTATCGTCCCCGCGGACACCGACCGCTACTAGTTCATTGCCGGCAGGGGACCATCGCACAACCACCCAGGGAGTCCGAGATAGACAGTGGCTAACCCATTCTTGTGGGGTGGCCGAGTCATCTGAGATGAGCGTGTTGGCGTCGATTCTCAGCAAGTCGTGAGGTCGGGGTGCTGCCTTGGTAGCCCCTGCCCGTCTGGTCGCAGAGCTAATTACCACTGCGCGGCCATGCGCGCCATCACCTCTTGAGTGGCGCGACGGGTAGTCGAGTTGCCAGTAAATATTCTCCGGTTGCTGAGGTCGAGTGGCTCCATGCGAGCGCGATCGACCGCTAGTGTCAGAGCTGATCGAACCATCGTTAAGTCGCTGGCGGTTGGTGCATCCGGGTCGTTGATCGAAATCAACTGATCGCAAAGGCCAAGCTTTGCCCAGTCGCTAACGCGACGACTCATAGGCAGAACCGTCCGCTCCAAGATCTCGAGCGATTCTAGACTTCGCCGGGTGATGCGAGCTGCTGCTGCCTGGTGCATGGCGTGGATCTGAACCCCCGGGTCATCTAGGGCCAGGATCTGATTGGCCTGGAATCCGTGTGCCAGAAATCCCCCCGAAATTGCCTGGCCGACCACGAGAGCAATGATTGGGTGGCCGGCCATGCGTGCTGTGGCGTAGGCGTCGACAGCACACGCCAAGACGTGATGCAGGCCCGTTGTCTCTTCGATCCAACCGTAGGCTTGGCTCGGCACGTCAACGATAGCTATGATTGGTCGTTTTTCCGTCGGGCGAAGGCTTTGGTCAGTTTTCACTACCTGGATGATCTGCTCGGCCAACACTAGACCTTCGCGGAGTCCCAACTCGCCGTGCGCTGCGCGATGGTAACGGCTTTCGGGATCTACAGCTATGGACAGAATGACGGCTTCGCGGACATCTAGGCGTAGCTCACCGCGAAGAACTGAGGGACACGGTCTCATGAGATCAACTTCGGTGAGTGCCTCGGTCCATATCGTTCCCCGCTCAGGTGTGGATGTCGGAACCTTTCTGTCGGTCTTCAGAGCCTGATGCGTTGGCGTGTTGGTTTCGATCCATTGTCTAGTTGTGGTCAAGCGCTGCGATCGGTGCGAGTTAGTCGGGTGCACTTTCAGTGCCTCCGCCACTGCCGCTCGCATGGCACCTACATCGTCTAGAACTAGCCGATCCGCCAGGCCGGCTGCAACTCTAGCCCTGCCTCCGGTTGCTGCCCAGATAGCGCTACGGTCGGTGCTATCTATCTCGTAGATTCCAGCTTCGCTCTCGATCACCTCAGGGCCGTTGAGGCTCAATCTGGCTTCAGCGGTCATTATCAAGTGAGTGCATAAGCCAGCTACGATGCCCATACCTCCAAAGCAACCGAGTGGGCCAGCGATGACCCCAACGACCGGCTTCAAGCGACGTAGCTCGAGGAGGGCGGCGCAGATCTCGGCGATAGCGGCGAGTCCTAGGTTGGCTTCTTGAAGGCGAACACCTCCACTCTCCAGTAGAAGAACTGCCGGTAACGGACCTCCTCTTTCTTGAGCTGCCGCCATTGCAAGTGCGGTAGTCATCTTCGCTCCCGAGACCTCGCCGATCGCTCCGCCTGCGAAGGCCTGCTCTATTGAGATAACTACGGATGGCAGACCGAAGATCTCACCCTTTACCACGATGAGGCCGTCATCGGATTGAGGGACGATACCTTGACTCTCGAGCCAGGGTGATTCAACTCCATCGAAGGGTCCACATAGCTCGCGATGAGTACCAGCGTCGAGTAACGCCAGTGCTCGTCCCCGGCCGTCTAACTCAATGAAGCTATCCCTCGCAAGCAGTGCTTGCCAAGGTGCTTGGTTGCCCTGAGCTGGAGTCGAAGTCGATCCGTGGAGACTGCTAGTCATGAGCAACTCGCCTCTATTGCTTGAAGCAATCGGAGAGCAACGACTCCTGGAGTGGCACCAAAGTCATTGAGCTCATAGCGCCCAGCGACTGGATGGCGGTCGAAGAATCGATAGAGCGCTGCTTGCCAAAGCTCTGCGAAACCGTCGACGCTGGTGCGTACGCGTACAAGAGCCTGGGCACTAGCGTTCCCTGTGTCCGGAAAGAGTAGTACCTCTAGGTCGCCGGAGCTGACCACACCGACTCGAGCTCTCCTTAGGGCAGGGATGTCAGCCGGGAAGTCAAAATGAAGCGTTTCCATAAGACTCATCCTTTCATGAGCAGTGAATGAAGTGGCGTGGGTTGGCTTGATCGGGGATGGAGACTTTTTCGATGCATCTTGATGCAGGAGCGCCAAGAGTGACCACCAGAGGACAGTGCCTCTAGGAATAGTCCAGCGGCTAATAGATCTGCGCTCCCACCGGGAGAGATTCCCGCGATTGTAAGAGTTTGGTCGAAGGCCCGTAGTTTTTTCATGCCCGAGGTGGTACCTGATCCGCCAGCAAGTAGTACTTCTCGGACGCCTTCGCGTACCAAGGCAAGTGCTGAGAGGCCGCCCCGGTGGACTACGCAGGTATCTTGCAGACTTGCCATGACGGCTAACAATGCATCGATGGCTGCCAGGTGTGGACCGTGCACGGCAAGGCGGGATTGATAGACCGGAAGGGCGATTGCTATCGCATGAGGGAAACCAGCTTTGGCTTCGGCACGAGCTCCGCCGATTTGGTAGATGCGTCGCACTCGTTCTCCATTTGAGATGGTGACGTAATCCGAAGACAGATTAGACGTCGAAGGGTCGGGTAGGGCTGCCAGTCTTGCGGCAATACCGGTTACCATTGCTGCGTCGCCACCACCTAGGGCTGCACTTGTGACGAGCAACCCGAGTGCCCAGAGTGCACCACGGTGAGTATTGACTCCGTTGGTGATGTCGAGCACGCGAGCCTCACCTTCCCGTCCGATTCTGCCAACTTCGCTACGGAGGTTGGATCCAAGCACTCCATAACGTCCAGCTAGCGCCAACTCAACGAATGTTGACCGCAGGGTCTCCGCTGAGGTTAGGAGGAGTTCGATGTCCATGTCACTGTGGGCTCCTGATCCGGCTGAGTCCACTAACCCTGGTTTGGGCGTTAAGTGTGCTTCGAATACAAGAGCATCGACTGCTAACTCGGCCAGAAAATGAGGGTCGCGCATAGGTGGCGTAAAAGATTTGCCGGAACTGATGTGAGTTGTTACCAACTTCGGAACCTTGCAGGTGGATTGTAGAGTCCGCCGGACCAGGCCACCAGGTCCTCTATAGTCTTAGCGGCCAGCAGGCGGCGATCTGCGCGACGAACATCTACTCCGAGATCAGATGGGAGTGAAACTAATCCGTCTTGGCGCAGTCTTTCGGTGGTACCCGCATTCCCAGTCGCTCCTACCGGGCTGACTCCAGCGATCGCGGCAAGGGCATCGCGTCGGTCTGCCAGGCTGTGAGCCCTCCAAAGATGCGCAATACCCTCTTCGGTGACCACATGGGTTACGTCGTCTCCATAGATCATCACAGGTGGAACCGGGAAGTTTGCCTTCCGACCGACTTCAAGTGCATCTAGAGACTCCACGAAGGTCGGTTCACCACCCCTTTGGAAGGTCTCGGCGACCTGAACCACCAGTTTCCGACCTCGTAGCCCTACTCCTTCTCCGCTCAGCAAGCTAAGCCATGCCGGGCTGGCGTGGCGACGGCCGTGCGGATCATGCCCCATATTCGGAGCACCACCAAATCCACTCAAGCGACCGGCTGTGACTGTGGAAGAGTTGGCATCAGCATCGATTTGCAGCGACGAACCGATGAATAGGTCAACCCCATATTGCCCGGCGAGTTGAGCCAGGACCCGATTGGATCGCAAGGAGCCGTCGCGTCCGGTGAAGAAGATGTCTGGGCGATTCGCTACGTAGTTCTCCATCCCTGGCTCACCCCCAAAACACGCAACCGACTCAACCCACCCGCTCTCTATGGCCGGGATGAGGGTGGGGTGAGGGTTAAGTACCCAGTTTCGAGCGATAGTGCCGCGCAGTCCGAGTTCTTCGCCATAGGTGGGTAGCAACAGCTCGATAGCGGCGGTATTGAATCCGATACCGTGGTTGAGGGAGGTCACTTGGTGGCGCTCGTAGATCCCGCGTATGACCATCATCGCTTGAAGGATGTGGATGGGGCCGATGTGGCGAGGATCTCGTGTGAAGAGAGGCTCGACTCGATAGGGGTCAGGGCTGACGACTACCACATCGACCCAGTCAGCTGGGATGTCGACTCTAGGAACCCTCGCCACCCGTTCATTCACCTGTACCACCACAAGCCCACCACTGAAGGCGGTTGCCTCGGCGATGGTCGGTGTATCCTCCGTGTTGGGCCCGGTGAATAGGTTCCCTGCTTCATCGGCCTGCTCGGCGCAAAGAAGTGCCACCTTCGGTATAAGGTCGACGAACATGCGAGCATACAACTCCACATAGGTGTGCACTGCGCCGACTCGCACCACACCATCCTCTATCAATTGTGAAATTCGTAGGCTTTGCGGACCTGAGTAGGCGAAGTCAAGTAACGACGCCAGTTTGCGTTCAAAGAGGTCGAGATGAGTGGGAAGGCTGACAGAGGAGATCAGCATGTGCAAGTCATGGATTTTCTTCGGGTCGAGTCCAGCAAGTGTTGTTGCGAGGAAGTCAGCCTGCTTTTGGTTGTCGCCCTCGAGTGCCACCCTGTCACCCGGCTGGAGTAGGAGTTCGAGCACCTCGGACATTGTGCTGGAGTCGACGTAGACGCCACGCATGAATCCAGCGATTCTCTCGAGACGAGCTTGTTTGGATGCACGACGGTTTGACCAGGTAGTAGCAGAACCCGAGACTCTCGCATCTTTGTTATCACTAGAACCTGGCATAAAGCTACTATAGCGTTGATCAATATTGGCGTGTACTACATTGATTACATGATAACCAATACCGAATTGCATAGATCTTCGGACGAAGGACGGGCGTGACGGCACCAAAGAGCGAGTTGGTTCGGCTAAGGCATATCCTCTGCCCGCAGCTAAGCGAGTTCGTCGAGATAGCGCGGGTGGAGAATCTCACTTCGGCCGCCCGTTCCCTGGGCGTTCAACAGCCCACTCTCAGCAGGTCACTTGCCCGGCTACAGCGCCAACTTGGGGTGCCTCTGTTCGTGCGACAGGGAAGATCGATTCGTTTGACTAAGCAGGGTCGTTCTCTTCTGGCGTGTGGAGAGAGAACCTTAGCCACTTTAGAGACCGGAATTATGGAGTTGATAGCGGACGACGATCCTGTCATCGGGCTTGTCCGGTTCAATTTCTTGCGCAGCTTTCGTGCCCGGGCCGTGCCCGATATCCTCAAGGGGTTTCGACGCGATCACCCTGGAGTTCGCTTCTCGCTAGGACAGGGGAGCACGGACTCCATCGTTGCAGCTATTACCGAGGATCGAGTGGATATCGGCATAGTCGCGCCTCCTTCAGTTGATCACCGAGTGACGTCGGTGCAGCTGTGGAGCGAGCCTATGGAGCTGGTAGTTCCCTCTAGTCATCGTCTTGCCGACGCTACAGAGGTTGACCTGACAGATGTCGCTGATGACGAGTTCATCGTTTTGCAACAAGGGTATGGTACGCGTACACTCGCCGATCTCCTGTGCACGCGGGCCGGGTTCAGTCCACGAGTCGCCTTCGAGACCGAAGACGTTACGCTTGCACGAGGTCTCGTGGAGGCTGGGTTTGGAGTGGCGCTTCTCCCGTCCATAGAGGAGGAGACGCACAAGGGTGTCGTCGCCCTTCGACTTGTGGATCCCAAGGCATCACGGAAGGTATCTTTAACCTGGACCTCTGAGCGCCCCCTCGGCGAAGCGGTAGTAACCTTTCGCAACTTCGTCATTCAGCTCTTCTCGGGAGCATCAGATCCAAACACATGAGGAGGTGTACCTGGCTATCGTTAACGGTGTCGACTAGGAGAGATTTACCAAGATGTATGGTCAAGCAGAGTGATCTGCCCTGTTTGCTGAGGAACTCCAAAGCGCTCCGCTACGAGTGGCATAGGTAAGCGCGGTTCGGTGTCCCATTTGGTGAGCAAGTCCAGCCGATGGGCCAACTGGAACTCAAGGGACCCTCGGGCGTGTTTATGCACGCTATGATCTATGGGTCAGGTATCGGCCGCATCGGAACACCCTCCGACATCTCTAACGCTGTCTCTTTCCTTCTAAGCGGCGAGGCATCATTCATCACCGGAACGGATCTTCTAATCGATTGTGGAGTGGTCGGGTCGATTACGACGAATCCTCCGCAGCGTCTGCTCAACTAGAGAGGTAGCGCGCACGGTTCCGAACTCCTTTTTGATGGGTTTCCAACACAAAATTTAGAACTCAGAAACCGTGCGCGTCTCTCGTATAGGCATTTCAGCCCGAAATACCCCGTTGAATAGGGACTATGGATCAAATCCAGGCCAAATCTATCCACATGAATGTCAATAGAGCCGACCTTAACCTCGCTGCCATGAAACGGAGCATGGGAAGACGGGCATTCCGCCGTTCGGTATCTGATGCCGGACTCGGAGCCTTTCGACCAACGCTTACCTACAAGGCAGAACGTGTGGGAGTGAAGGTAGTCGTTGTAAATCGCTTCTTCCCGTCATCACAGATCCACCACAACTGCGGAGGCAGACTAACGGGTGCAAAGCTCGCTAAAAGGCTGACCTGTGATACCTGCCACGTTGAGGTAGATCGCGATGAGAATGCTTCGCTAAATATCCGTGACTGGTCGGTTATCAGTTGTGGGCTAGTTGAGTCCAGCGCCCTGTTCGTTCCCAGGCCATTTGGTACAGGCGACAGTTCAGATGATGGGATGACTCATCACCTGGAGAGAGCATGTAAGACCGGTAGCAATACTGGCCGTGCTCGGCGAGGCAAGAACAACCCTCGAAGGAATGAGCATGAAGTCCGAGACGAGAACCTTGAAAAAGGTGCATCTAAGTGAGTGACTCACCATTTATCACTCAGATGCAACGGCTGACGGTGTAGCTGCGATTGGGCTGAAGTTCAGAGATACCGTACTTTCAGACACGATCGAGCATCAGTGGCGTATGACGTGCGAGCACATCAAAATTAGCATCGGCCTGGAGAAGCGGTATGTGGGCGCGAATAGCGTGGGCGGCAATGAGGCAGTCGATCAACTTACGAACGGTCTCACCGCCGCGGCGGCATCCTCGGTACAGCGCGGCGGCATCCTCGTAGTCGGTTGGCGATGTCTCAAGAGTGGTGGCACGTGCAAGAAGGCCACGCAGGGACCGGAGGTGGGCTTCGTCGCGCGCCCCTGCAAAGACCTCCATACGAACCGGATCGCAAGTAGCAATCTCTAGACCAAGTAGCTCGGTAACCCTCTCACAGCTCGGACTCCCTGTGTCGCGCAGGAACTCGATCCAGGCTGAGGTGTCAACCAAGATCATCCGGCTCGGCTGGAACGCTGCGCGTCAAGGTCGCCCTCCCACCCTGACCCGCGCAATCGAAGGGCCTCATCGAGGTCAAGTGCTTCCAAGGCGATGGTTCGCAGAGCGAAATTTACCGCCTCCCGCTTGGTGGAAAGGTGGTAGCGGCGCATCACCGCATCACAGGCCTTGTCATCGATATCAATGTTGGTGCGTGCCATACACATAGCATACACATATGCTGTCTCTGCTCTCATCAGACCCAGCATCAACTTTGGTCGTGAGTCGTACCCAGGTAAGCAAGCCGTTTACTGCGATGTGGGCACACAAACCCGGCCGCTCCGGTTAAAAATAGCGGTCTTCGTCGCGCATCCACTGAATCCAGTAATTACGTGCCTCTTCGCCATCGTGCTCAAGTCCATGCCTTAATCGTTCTCCACGTGGTGTTAATAACAAGTACCCGTAATTCTTGAAACCTATAGATGGTATCTTGTTTCCAGTTCAATTGTGGTGCATACTGATGTCGTCAAATTATCAACGTATGTCAAGAGAGAGGAGTCTCCAAGAAGCCCGGGGCGGTTCAGTTTCAGTACTCCCATGATGGAGTTCGAAGCTGGGCGTACGATACATCCCTACCGTCAACTGCTAGACCAGGATATTCCACGAGCGGTACCGTGGCAATGCTGGTCGGCCCCACCGGCGGGCTTGATCTATTTTTGGCACCAGCGCCCGGTACTGCCAGCTCTCCAGCGACGCTGTGGCAAAGCAACAGTAGCGGAGGAAGTTGGGTTGGCCATAGCGTTCCGTGTGGATTCTCTCCCTGCGCGGTGGCGCTTGCCGTGGGGCCAGCAGGAGAACTCGTAGCCGGATGTGGGAGCGAGCCTGGGACAGGTCAGCAGCCAAAGTCCATCGCTGTTTCGTCGAACAACGGGACAACTTGGAAGACGGTGCTTGCTTGTCAATTTTCCTTAACGATCCCTACCACGTGTCTCCACTCTCCGCTCGTCAATGGATATCTCGGTGAACTCGTAGTGCCCATTAGCACAAGAATCGTTCTTGTCGGCTCGAGAAGCCCCCTACTCGTTTCCTCCAACGGTGGTACAAGCTGGGCACCTTCGCCAAGTGTCGCCGCCGATTGCAGAGGAGGTACGCTTCAAATCCATTTCCTCAACTCCCAAGTGGGATTCTTACTTGGTGACGACGCGAACCTAGGAGAGGATCCGGTCATCTGGCGCACGAGCGATGGCGGTAGCTCCTGGACGACGGTAAGCTCGCAACGGAAGTGACAGAACCCGTCACTTCCGCCCTCACCTCTCCCCGTTCATTATTTCCTGGGTTTGTCGTTGTCTCGGCGTGGTTCTAGACTACAAGTTTTTGAGACCTCAGATTCGTCCGTATGATGCTCACGCTCAAGGTGATGTAACCCTAAAACCCCATACTCATCCCGGGAGAAGTGCTCGATCTTAGCGATGTCCACTTCTAGACGTCGCAAAGGACTAATACGTAGCACAGTTAGCGCAATGATACAGCCAACGAATGGGCCGACAATGTATACCCAGAATCCATGCCAGTCACCGGAGACGACCGCCGGGCCAAGGCTACGAGCTGGATTCGTGCTCGTTCCCGACAGCGTTGCCTCCAACCAGACCATGATTCCATAGAGCGGAGGGAAGAGTAGCGGGGTAAATTTGCGAATGCGCTCTACGCCTAGCACGCTGAAGAGCGCAACTACTAAGACAAAAGTGGTGCCGACTTCACCCAATGCGGCATTGAGCGAGCCGTATTTTACAGAAGGTAGCGTTGCGCCAAATGCAACGCTCTTCCCCACCGGTCCCCACAGGAGTAAAGGTACCGATCCGAGTACCGCTCCGGAGAGCTGTGCAAGAATGTATCCTGCAGCAAGCGGGGTAGAGATCGTACCTCGAAGGCGGAACGCTAGGGTCACCACTGGATTGATATGAGCTCCACTGCGCTTGCCGATGGACGAAAGAGCAATGGAGCCTCCCACAGAGCCGAAGAGAAATCCGGTCAGAGCGCGACGAACTGAGTTGCTAGGAACCCATCTCAACATCGGGCTCCCATGGCCGAAGTTGAGGATGACGATCGAAAGACCAGCGCCCAACAACAACGCGGTGCCAATGAACTCCGACAACAGTAGCGGCCAGGGCACCTGAGCGACAAGGGATCGCTTCGTTTTGCCCACCTTGTTCTTGACCGTATCTGAGCTCACTGATACTCAAGGTAGTTGGTTGGGAGGAGGCTCTTTCGGTTTCGCCTCACAAGTGGACTCTGACAAGGATTTCTTTGGTCGCAAAGATGGAGCGTCGGAGCAAGGAGACGTTGCCTGTTGTGGTTGTACTGTGTTGGTAATGCGATCGTTGCTCGAGTGAAGAGGTTCTACACCTGGAGAGAGCATGTAAGAGCGGTAGCAATACTGGCCGTGCTCGGCGAGGCAAGAACAACCCTCGAACGAGTGAGAGTGAAGTCAGAGACTAGAACCTTGTAAAGATTGCATCATGACGAGTACACTCGCTATTTATCGCTCAGATGCAACGGTGAAGCGAGTGATCTGGCGATCGTTCGTTCGTGACTGTGCTACGCTCTACACTGGCGGCGGGGGCAGTGGACGCCAAGTCAGATCCGAGACCATAGCGAAATGGCTTGTCTTGCGCTTCTCCTGAACGAAAGGGTGAAATCGAGCGTGTATCACCCGAGCGTGATGCACCTGATTCTTCGTGAAAGGTAAGCAAGAGATGGCCTCAATTGTTCTCGAGAATGTCACCAAGACATACTCGAACGACTACTGCGCAGTGAAGGATTTGAATTTGGCCGTGAACGACGGAGAGTTCATGGTCCTCGTGGGTCCGTCGGGGTGCGGCAAGACGACGGTGCTCAGAATGGTCGCCGGACTCGAGGATATATCCTCTGGGAGTCTCCTGATGGGAGATCGGCTGGTAAACGATCTCGAGCCAAAGGACCGCGACATGGCGATGGTGTTTCAAAGCTATGCCCTGTATCCTCACATGACGGTAGCGGAGAACATCGGCTTCGCTCTGCGGATGAAGAAGCTTCCCAAACAGCAAGTTCGCAAACGAGTGGAGGACGCAGCCGAGATACTCGGCCTCACCGGCCTCTTGGATGCCAAGCCGAAACAGCTCTCGGGAGGACAGCGCCAGCGAGTCGCTATGGGTCGAGCTATCGTGCGCGAGCCGAGTGCATTCCTGATGGACGAGCCGTTGTCGAACCTCGATGCGAAATTGCGAGTCAAGATGCGTGCTGAGGTGAAGAGAATTCAGGCTCAGCTGGGGGTGTCGACGATCTACGTCACCCACGATCAGATGGAGGCCATGACGATGGGGGATAGGGTCGCCGTGTTGCGGGACGGCCTCCTTCAGCAGTGTGATACCCCGCAGAATCTCTACGACAATCCGGTCAGTCAGTTTGTGGCCGCCTTCATTGGATCTCCCGCCATGAATCTCTACGAGGCTAATCTCTTGGAGGGAGCGCGAGCGCTGCGTCTTGGGTCCCAGGTTCTTGAGCTGCCCGAGTCCGTTCGGATATCGCACCCCTCGCTCGTCCGCTATGGAGGGGGACGGATTACCGTTGGTATCCGGCCAAACGATCTTCGTGTGGCGACCCAGAACGACGGCTTTACCTTTACGGCGGAGGTGGTGCTGCTAGAGGCGCTCGGGGCCGAAATTCTAGTGCACTTCACCTTGGATGCGACTGCAGCCAAGGTCGAGGGCGCTGTGGAGGACGACGGTGAGATTCTGATTGGGGGAGGCGAGGGTGTGGTGCGCGTTGAGCCGGACCTCCCTGTCCACGTTGGCGAGCGGCTTGTGCTGTCGCCGGACTTCGAGCGCCTGCATTTCTTCGATCCAACGACAGGGCTTGCAGTGGGGAAAGGGCCGCTCACGCCCTAAGTGAGGTGGGCTGCGAAAAATATTTTGCTGAAATGCACACGCGGGCGTAGCAGTTGTGATAGTGTTTCGTTACTTTGTTGGGGGGCAGTGCTTAAGCGATTAAGCAACCGGGCTCGCGCAGCATCAAGATTAGGGGGCGATTTTGAACTCGAAGAGTGGGAATGGGGACCATCGCTTAAGCGCTTCATCACGTCAGATGCAAGACGGTGATGGGAAGCGGCGAGTGCCACAAATTGAGGACGTAGCTCGTGAAGCTGGGGTTTCCATCGCTACGGTCTCCTACGTGCTCAACGAACGAGGACGGGTATCCGCGGCCACGCGGGAGCGGGTGCGCAAGGTCATCCAGGATCTCGGCTATGTCTCGAGTGCGCGCGGGAGGTCGCTGGCGTTGGGGCAGTCCCAGACCGTCGGTTTGTTTGCCAGTCAGGACATGGTGAATTCCGAGGGGTTTGCACCGCTCGTGAGCAGTCTGACGCTGGCACTTCTCGACAAGGGATATCATCTACTGCTACTCGGTGGTGAGGTCACCGGCGGCGTCAGCTCACTCCGCGAGGTAGCGGACTCCGGTCGAGTGGACGGAGTGGTGGTGATGGCCCTCGACGGGGAGGCGCTCGGTTGGGAGTCGTCGATCCATATTCCACTGGTGCTGCTTGGGCCGGGTGCACCGGGCTTCGCCAGAGTCGACGTCGATCATGGCGCGGCGGCGCAGCTGGCGACAAGGCATCTGTTGGACCTGGGTCATCGACAGCTCGGTCTGGTCACTTACCCGTCGGCTCTTGCGGAGCTATGGGAGCGCGCCTGTCAGGGCGTGGTCACCGATGTATCGGGTACCCTGGTTACGCTCTCGGGTCCTCGTGGTTTTCGCGGAGGCTACGAGGCTGCCAAGGCGCTGCTGACCGGCATTGGGAGGCCGACTGGCCTAGTTGTGTTAGACGATGCAATGGCTGAAGGTGCCATCGCTGCGGCCGGTGATCTGGGAATCGGAGTGCCTGAGCGACTCTCGGTCATTGGTTATGGCAACACCCATCATGGGGCGCAGGCGTTTCCCCCGATCACGACCATCTCGCCTCACTGGGAGGCCCTAGGGAGTGTGGCTGGGACCACCATATTGGATACCCTAGAGGGCCATAGCTCGGCGGGCGGAATCGTGGAGCCTACGTTAGTGGTTCGAGAGTCAACGGCACCGGCTGGATCGTTTGCAACGCCTGAGGTCGACATGGAAGAGCCGGTCATCAAGTCTGGGCCTGCCTTCGCACTCTGGTCCAAGCAGTTGAGTATGAGCCCAGCCAGCGGGCGCCACGGGTTGTATATAGGCGACACCCGCATGCTCTCGCTGTATCAGGTGAGAGCCGATGGTAGGCCGCTGACGCCAGCGGCGGTTGAGCACGACGGTAGCCAGATTCGCGCAAGCTACATCACCAAGACGGCCGCTTCCACCTTCCGGATGATGCGAAGGATCACCATTGCTCCCGATGAACTGGTTGATGAGTGGAGTTGGAACTGGTGGGGTCCAGTATTTCCCGTGGTCATAGAGCTTTCGGTCGCGTCGGACTTTCAGGACATCTTCGCGGTGCGTGGCATGACCCCTGGGGGGCATGGAACGGTGGTCTCGCGCTCGGATACATCGGCGATCGACATCGTCTACGAGGGACGAGATGAGATCCGAAGGTCGGTCCGCATCGGTGTGGACCGGATGCCGGCACAGATGACGGATTTCGGATGGTCATGGAGCCTTCCGGTCGAGCCATCGAGCGGTGCCCTTACGATCACCACGAACTGGTCCAATCCTGTCATCTCCTTGATGCCCTCGCGAGAGATACCCTGGCCGCTCGTGGAGATGCGCGATGCCGATTGGACCGGTGCCCTGCGTCGCGCACACGAGGATCTTGCGATGCTGACAACGGTTTACGAGGGAGAGCTTGCCCCGATGGCGGGATTGCCCTGGTTCGGTACCCTCTTCGGCAGAGACGCGATCATCACTGGATTAGAGACACTGACATTTGCGCCCGAGCTCTCCATCGGAGTTGCCAGAGTCTTAGCTCGCCTGCAGGGTACGCAGGTACGCCTCGAGACCGAGGAGGAGCCCGGGAAAATCATTCATGAGCTCCGCCTGGGGGAGATGGCGCGGGTAAAGGAGATTCCCTTTGGGCGCTATTATGGCTCCGTCGATGCGACACCTCTCTTCGTTACCCTGGTGGCACGCACCTGGCGCCGGACTGGAGACCGATCGTTCCTAAATGAGATGTTGCCGGCGGTTGAACTCGCCATCGAGTGGATTAGAACGCAGCGCAATGAGGAGGGCCTTTTCGAGTTCCACCCGAGGAATGCGGAGGGGCTCCTGGTCCAGTCCTGGAAGGACTCCTCTGACTCCATGGTCTTCGCGGATGGCTCCCACGGGGCCCCGCCGCTTGCCGTGGCCGAAGTGCAGGGGTACGTCTATCAGGCCTTCAAGTCCTTGGCGATGACGTATCGGTCGATCGGACGAGTCGAGGAGGCCGAGGATCTAGAGATCGATGCCGAGGCGGTCCAAGTGGCGTTTCATGAGGCGTTCTGGCTCAAGGATCGTGACTACTACGCGCTGGCGGTCGACGGCATCGGACGACAGCTCGATTCGCTCTCCTCGGATCCCGGCCAGTGTCTTTGGAGCGGGATAGTACCCAAGCGGTATCGTGAGCCAACCCAACGGCGGCTGCTGTCGCCGGCGCTCTTTTCGGGATGGGGAATCCGAACGCTGGGCTCCTCTGAGTCGGCATATGACCCCTACAGCTACCACCGGGGTAGCGTCTGGCCCCATGACACCGCTCTGATCGCAGCGGGGCTGCGAGCCAGTGGCGATCTGCTCGGAGCGGGACGGGTGGCACGCGCGCTGCTGGATGCCGCCGCATCGTTTCCCCAGCATCGCTTGCCCGAACTCTTCTCCGGAGAAGAGAGAGGAAACAGGGGCCCGTTCCCGTATCCGGGGGCGTGCTCTCCGCAGGCCTGGGCAGCGGGGGCGGTCTGGCAGGTGACTGCGACGCTGCTGGGGATCGAGGTGGATGCCATCGAGCGGATCGTCTCGCTTTCGCCGCTGGAGGTCGCGAGAACCCATCCGATTCGGATCCGAGGTTTGCCAGTCGCGGGTTCTCTAGTGGATATCGAGTGGGACGCAGGTCATGTGTCCTGCTCCGAGCTCCCAGAGGGCTGGTGTATCGAGACCGCTCCGCTTTAACGGGTAGAACGACGACGGTTGACAGAGTTATTGAGCAGTTAGTTGAACCTTAGTAGTCATTGAGTATCTCCTAATGGGAGGAAAGGAAGTAGACGGTGAACAGAGTTATTCGCAGATTAGTGCAGGGGTCGGTTTCCCTATCGTGCCTGACATTGTTATTAGCGGCTTGCGGGGGGACTTCGAACGCCTCATCGTCATCGAGTAGTGGGCCAGTGACGATCACCCTCTCAGGGTGGACATCGTCCCCGGTAGAGGCGCAACTCTTACAGAAGGACCTCAGTGGATTTAGCAAGCTATACCCAAATATTCATGTGAATTACCGACCTATCTCGGGTTCCGGTAGCAACTATGAATCGGTACTACGTACGAGATTTGTTGCCGGCAATGCCCCTGACGTCATCTATGTCAATAACGGAGGCGAGTCGAGCACATTCATGGCGGATCATGTTTTGGTTCCTCTCAACTCCTACATCAAGGCATCACATTTCTCAATCGGTGATTTCTACCCCAGTTCCTTGGCGCTGTTCAAGAAGGGAGGTAATATCTACGGAATACCCAAGGACCAGTCGCCGCTAGCACTGTTCTACAACACGGCTATGTTCAAGAAGGCAGGGATCAAGAGCCCTCCGACCACCTGGGCCCAACTCGCTGCCGATGCCAAGATCCTTACCAATCCGTCCCAACATGTCTATGGTCTGATCAACTCGGTGCAGGAGCCACGGTGGGCCGAGTTCTTGTATCAGAGTGGTGGTGGCGTGATGAACTCGACGATGTCAAAGTTCACCCTCACGAGTCCGGCTTCGGTCAAGGGTTTTCAGTTCTTTGTAAACCTGTACCGCCATGGTTACGCCACTGTGCCCACCAGCGTAGGGGCGAGTTGGGGCGGGCAGGCCTTTGGCATGGGCAAGGCCGCGATGGTGCTGTCGGGTGACTGGTTGGTCCCCTTCTTGAACCAGACCTATCCAAAGATTCACTTCAACACGGCGGTGCTCCCTTCTGGTCCGGTGAACAACATCTCGCTGACGTTTCCAGTGGCCTATGCCATCACCAAGGACTCGAAACATCCGGGAGCATCCTGGAAGCTGATCTCCTATCTGACCAGCCAAAGTGGTATGACACGTTGGATGAATCTGGGATTGGCCCTTCCGACACGCAAGTCACTCGTGAGTCTGCCGTACTATAAGAGTCATCCGGTGACCGCCGGACTGCTAGAGCAGCTGCCCCACACCATTGCTTGGACGTTCCCCCCTGGATTCGTTCAGTATTCTTCGACGACTATGGTTGACCAGGCTACCCTGGCCATCGAGGGTAAGGAATCTGCCGCGCAGGCGTTGGCGAATATGCAAAAGGCTGGACAGGCGATATTGAGTTCCCAGGGATAGCACAGAGTAGGATTTCGTGACGGTACTTACTACCTCCAAGACCCCTGCCGCGGCGTCACCGCAACGCAGCGGTAGGGGCCCCCTGCGATTGTTCAAGCCATCGAGAAGAGCACGAGACGCGCGTATTGGCTTCGCGATGACGCTCCCGGGTGTTGCGATACTCTTCCTGTTCACGCTTGGACCAGCCCTGTATGCCTTCTACCTGAGCTTGTTCTCCTGGTCGCTGCTCAATCATATGCATTATGTTGGTTTGTCGAACTTTGGATTCCTGTTCACGTCGCATCTGTTTTGGACCGCGGTCGTAAACACCGTTACCTTTGCGTTGGTGGTAGTTCCCACACAGACGATCGTGGCGCTGTGCATCGCGGTGTTGTTGAATCAGAATCTACCGGCCAAGGGGTTCTTTCGGCTCGCATTCTTCTTCCCCGCCGTGAGCTCATCGGCGGTGATATCGATAATATTCATGTGGATCTATAACAAGTTCGGAATTCTGAATGGCTTTCTCAGTATTATCGGTATCCACGGACCCAACTGGTTGGCGAATCCGTTGTTCGCGCTGAAGGCCATCATGATTATGAATATATGGACGACATCCGGATATTTCATGGTGGTATTCCTCTCGGGATTGCAGGCGATACCACAGAATATCTACGATGCCTCGCAGATGGATGGTGCGAGTGTGTGGCAGCGATTCATTCATATCACCGTTCCCTTGCTTCGACCGACAACCTTCTTCGTGGTTATCATGGGCATGATCGGCACTCTGCAGATGTTCGATCAGTCCTTTATCTTGTCCGGTGGGACAGGGGGACCGCTTCACTCGACGACCACGATCGTATTGCTGATCTACCAGTACATATTCAGCTATGGGAAGGTCGGTTATGGCGCGGCGGCGACGGTTCTCTTGTTCGTGTTGACGATGGGGATCACCTTAGTGGTGACGAAGTGGCTTGGGAAGCCGATCGAGTATTAGGTGTGATGATGCAAAATACAAGGCGAAGATCACGGCGTATCAGGCGTCATATTTCACGGTGGTTCTATCTGGCCATTCTTACCATGGGTGCGCTGGTGATGTTCATTCCGTTCGCATGGAGCCTTTCGACGTCGCTGAAGCCATTATCGGAGTCGCTGGTCTATCCCCCGGTGTGGATTCCCCATATCTTTGACTGGGAGAACTACGTCAAGATCTGGCATCTTGTACCGCTGGCGCGGTGGTTTGGCAACAGTGCCATCGCCGCCATTGGGGTGACGATTGGCAATCTGATCTGTGACTCCATGGCTGGTTATGCACTTGCACGCGTTCAGTTCCGTGGTCAGCGGTTGATGTTCATTGGCGTGCTGGCGATGTTGATGGTGCCATTCCAGTCGGTTATGTTGCCGGTATACATTCTGCTACGTGCCTTTGGTCTGCTGGACAACTATTATGGGCTCATCATTCCCCTCGCGGTGCAAGCGGTTGGCATCTTCTTGATGCGTCAGGCCTTCTTGAACTTGCCGAGCGACCTTGAGGATGCCGCCATTATGGATGGAGCCGGCAGGTTTCGAATGTTTTGGCAGCTCAGCCTTCCACTCGTGCTCCCGTCATTGTTGACCCTAGCTTTGATCTCATTCATGTTGTCATGGAACAACTTTCTCTTGCCATTGCTGGTTGCGAGTAGACCGCATCTTTGGACAGTTCCCCTTGGTGTGGTCATGTTTCAACAGGAGTACTTCGTCAACTGGCCATATCTCATGGCAGCTGCGGTGATGACGACGATTCCGGTGGCGGTTATCTTTCTCGTCTTCCAGAAGTGGTTCGTCCGTGGAATAGCAACAACGGGCATGCGCTAGTGCGGCGGTCCAGGGCGCGTGCACCTTTGCATTTCGGACCACGACCATCGGGGCCTACGAATCATTATGGCCCGAGGCGAAACCACCGATGAGTGACGCACGACCGTCGAGTTAGCGTAGACGTAGCTTCGCCCGTCATCATAGGTAAGTTCGCTGATTGGATCAAGTGCTAGTCGATGACCTGGGATCCCGGTTGGGTGGCCCCAATGTAAATTCTCAAGGTTGAGAGACGTGTTTTGCCAGTGTGACTTTGAATGTCGAGGACGATGTTGTGGTTTCTCTATGTTCTTTTGTCGAAGTTCGTTTGGACCTAGTGCGTGGTGGACGTGGGTAGCACTCGCGTGGGGTCTGTGATACGGTGGTGGCGGGCGTCGTCTGCCATCGGGGTTACTCGTCGAGGCTCACACCCCCGTGCTCTGGCTTCTTGTTCTCCAGTGATGACCGGATCTCGGGACTTGATTATCCGTCGGCAATCGCGTTTGAAGATCGATGATTGCTCAATCCTGCGCGTTCAGGCGTCGATGCTATTGAGAGAGTTGGCCGAGTTGTCTTCGAGGTGGGCGATGACGTTGGGAGTCGTAGAATTAGGAGCCTTTACTGCAAATGGGATCCGACGTTCTTCTGCAATGCGAAACATGAGTAGATGAACGGTATCGGAGCCTGATAAGTCCATCGCTTCTAGGACCTCGGTAGCGCGTTAGAGATTAGCTGCCCGGACTGCACCTCGCTCAACATGGGAGCTACTACGCATCGACATTGTTCGTTTCGATCATCGAGCCGACAGATACAGAATGACTCATCGGCAATCGGAACTGTGTGTATCGACGCAGTTCTGCAGCCGGCAAGCTCCTCGGCAAGTGGTACAATGAATTGTACTAACGACGAAGAGAGGGTAATCGTGACCATCACCGCCAGCGAGGCCCGCAAGAACCTGTTTCCGCTCATCGAGCAAGTTAACGATGACCGCCAGCCGATCGAGATCACCTCTCGCCGGGGCGATGCTGTGCTCGTGTCGCGAGCCGACTGGGACGCGCTGAACGAGACGGCCATGCTGCTGCGAGTGCCTGCCAATGCCCAATGGTTGATCGAGAGCCTGGCCCAAGCTCGCGCCGGTCTACGGGAAGAGCACACCCTCGATCGGAGCTAGGTGCGCCTTGTATTCACTCCTCGCGGATGGAAGGACTACGTTTGGTGGCAGGCAAATGACCGTGCAACCCTGAAGCGGATCAATCGCCTGATCGACGATGCTCTACGCGATCCGACGACGGGTATTGGCAAGCCGGAGCCGTTGCGCCATCTGCTCGCCGGATGCTGGTCACGGCGGATCGATGAGGAGCATCGGCTGGTGTATCTCGTAGATGGTGAGGACTTGATTGTTTTACAGGCCCGTTACCACTACGAGGCATAGAATGCTGAGGAGCGATGTGGATCCCAAAGCACGACCGCCCCGCCGTATGCTCGCTCGCGGATCCTGCAGAAGTGCAAACAGCTCTTCGATACGGAAGTTCTGTACGCGTCCCACAAGCCGTTCAGCTACTGGAATGGCGATCCTGCACCGCGACCGTATGCGAGGATGCGTTGGCGATAGGTCAAATAGGGTACCGACCGGTCGAGTGGCCCTCTATCACCTTCTGCGCAACGCTCACGTTATCTTGATGAGCAAAACCTCCATGGGGATAGAGAAGTTCAAAGTGACCAAGTCGAGCGATTTAGCTCTCGTGGTACCATCAAGTCAACCCAGAAGGAGGTGACCTTTGACCGATATATACACTTCAGGCGATCCTTCCTGCACCCTCCTGGGGGCGGCATACTTCAGCGAGAATGGTCGGCAGGTATAGCGAGAATACGCACAACTAAGACCTCGGTTCTGCTACTCGCAGGCTTATGATCATCGTCGTGCCACCTCCGGCAGTGTCGTCGAGCGTGAGTTCACCTCCCATGGCTTCAATGAACCCTTTGGCCACCGCCAACCCAAGACCTACACCATTGTCGCTATCTTGATGACCGAGCCGTTGGAAGGGCATGAAGATGCGGCTCCTGTCTACAGCTGCTATGCCTGGCCCTCGGTCGACGATCCGCAGTTCCATCCAGTCATCCGGTTGGTGACCGGCGACGACACGCACCGGGGTATGTTGGCTCGATGCAGAGAGAGCGTTGGCCAATAAATTGGCGACTGCTCGCTCAAGCAATGGCGGGTCTGCTTGTACTTGAGGCAAAGTTTCAGGTACTTCGAGGTCGAGCTGGTGATCGCTGGGCGGGAGGGAGATTAAAGCGGCTGAGACGATCTCGTTAAGTGCCACTGGCTGGAGACGAACGATGAGCGCTCCAGTCTGTATTCTACTCATGTCTAGTAGGTTGAACACCAAGGCGTTGAGGCGATCGACTTCGGCATCTATCGTTTCGAGAAGAGTCCTAGCGGCTGTCAAGTCCCATGTTGCGTCGTCCGGGAGGAGGCTCGTTACCGCCACCTTAATGGAAGCGAGCGGTGTTCGAAGATCGTGACTGACGGCGACCAGTAGCGCTGTGCGCACATCATTGGCCTTGGCCAGAGCCGCTGCCTCGGCTGCTTGTTCTCGAAGCTGCCGGTTGGCTACAGCAACCGCTATCTGGGTCACGAAGATGCTGAGCATCTCTCGATCCTCGGCCCGTAACCGCGCAGAGTCAAGCACCAGCAGCAGGTCGGAGCCTATCGGTATGCTAAGAGTTGCTTCCTTGGGCGAAGAGGGTGGATGTGGTCCAGTTGCGATTTCTGGAGTCCAACCCTCGTCAACGGCACGTAGAACAGCGACCCCGTCTACTAAGAAGGTGCTGTATATCTCCTCCATCAGGTCTGGCAAGGGATCGGATAGATTTAAAAGTGCGCTCGAGGTTCGAGCCATCGAGGCCGCCTGGGAGCGAATGCGATGTGCATCAAACGAGCGACGGGCGACGAGGCCGACCTGGACGATAACAACGCCTGCTATCACAAGGAAGATAGAGAGGGCGATGATGTCCCGAGGATCCGTGATGGCAAGGGCATGGGTTGGTGGACTGAAGTACCAGTTGAGCAGTAAAAATCCGCCGATCGCGCCGATCACACCAGGGCCGACACCACCTATGCCGGCTCCGGCAATGACTGGTAGAAGATAGACGAGTGACACTGTACCGAGGGGTAAATGACCCCGTATGGATGTCAGGCCCAGCGTGACCAACGGAATCGCGACGACAACCACCAACAGTCCAACAATCTGCCGACGCCAGCTGATGACGCCTAGCTCTCGCCTAAGCCATCCAAGGCCCCACCAATTGGGCCGTCGCTCCCTTCTGGGTACACGATCACTCGGCTGCTCGGGTTTCAAACGGACAGGTGGGGATATGACATGAACGTCGAGTGCCTCGCCGGATTTAGCGATCACCGAGTTGATCACCGAGCCCGCACTTAGGCGTGCCCATCTGGATCGGTGGCTTGTCCCCAACACGATCTGGGTACAATTCTCCGCTCGAGCTACTTGTATTAGCGCTTCTGCGATGTCTGAGCCAAGAATTTCACGATAGATTCCGCCGAGCTCAATGACCAGGGAGCGCTGTCGTTCAAGGTCGTCGGGCCTTGACTGAAGGATGCCGTCGCCAGAGCGGATATGGACAGCAATCAGATCACCCTTGACACGCTGAGCCATGCGGGCGGCTCGACGGATGAGGTGTTCGCCGTTAGCGCTACCGGTCAACGCAACCAGCACCCTTTCCCGGGTTTCCCAAGGTCCGTCTATGCCGTGACTATGACGATACTCCTGAATTCGTGCGTCTACGTCATCAGCAACCCACAGTAGAGCCAATTCACGCAGAGCTGCTAGGTTGCCCACACGAAAGTAATTGGCGAGCGCTATATCAATACGTTCGGGGGGATAGATGTGGCCATGAGCCATCCGCCGACGGATTGCTTCGGGGGTCATATCTACTAGTTCCACTTGTTCGGAGGCTCGCACAAAGGTATCGGGAACCGTCTCTCGCTGTGGCACTCCGGTGATGGTGGTTACCACGTCATTCAAGGACTCAAGGTGCTGGATGTTTAGTGTGGAGATCACGGTAATGCCAGCATCGAGCAAGTCCTCGATATCCTGCCACCGCTTTCCATGTACACTTCCCGGCACGTTGGTATGAGCCAGCTCGTCGACAAGAACCACTGAAGGCCGTCTCTGGATGATGGCCTCAAGATCCATTTCCAGTAGTGTTTGATTTCGGTAGACGAGAACCTTAGGCGGCACCACTTCGAGATCTCGCAGCTGCTCAGCCGTCTCGCTTCGATCATGCGTCTCCACCCAGCCCACCACGACATCGGTGCCACGACGATGACGACGCCAGCCCTCGTTTAACATAGCGTACGTCTTCCCAACGCCGGGAGCTACCCCTAGATACACCCGTAGTGACCCTCGTGTCATGACGCCATCATATCTTGGTCACCCATAAAAATTGCGTCAATATCTGGGAGACTGACGTCAATAACTGGTAAAAAATATTGCTCTAGGCCTATCCGATAAGTTAGAGTTCTCGCTTGTAGTTCTGTGTAACTAGCGGGCTCTTTCTGCTCGGTGAAGGTGATAAAGAAAGAGACGCAGGACCACAAAAAGGAGTTGACTATGCCAAGTGAACATGGTGACAGCGAGGATCCTGGAGTGTATGGTGTTAGAAAGCCAGAACGTGTATCCAAGACTTCCCAACTAAACCCGGAGTACATTGTCGAGGGCCAACTCGACATGGTTGACTCGAGTCATGAGAAAGTTGGTGAGGGCATCGAGTCACTGGATCCCGATGACGGAGAGGTTCCTTTATTTGATGGCGCTTCGCAATTACGCAGCTCCTTTGGATCGGTAGTACCCGTTAACCCCATAGACCTTCGTCGTGCGTGCGTCATCCGAGGTCGTCCGAGGAGCACAATTCCGGTTAAGGATCTCCAAGGTCCTTCTATAAGGTCTGAGCGTGATAACAATACTAGCTCGATCTTGCTGGTGAATTCTGTGACTGCACTCGATGCAGTTATTCTGGGTGACGGCACTGCAGGGATCCTTAGTGATGGTAGTGCAATACTCAACCCGCGTTATCAGTGTCTTCCTACAGTCTTCAATATACGCGGATTTCGAGGATTGCAAAATGTAAGGAGCACAATATGACCTGGCAAGGTATCCTTCAGATCTTTGTTCTCCTCGCGGTCGTGACGATCGTCGGTTTCTATCTGAGCAAGTATATGTACAACACTCTTGAAGGTGGCCGTACTTTTATGGACCGCGTTCTCGTCCCTTGCGAACGGGGCGTTTACCGCATTTGTGGGATTGATCCCACTATAGAGATGCGCTGGACTCGCTATGTCTTCGTGCTCCTTGCAGTCAACGCTGTGGGCTTTGTCGTCCTAATGGTGCTGCTCGCTCTGCAACCGGTGTTGACTATTTTTAATCCGGCTCATATGAAGCAAGTGCCATTCTGGGTGAACCTGAACACCTCGATCAGTTTTATGACCAACACAAATTGGCAGAACTACGGAGGGGAGACAACCCTCAGCTATCTTTCACAAATGTGGCTTACCGTGCAGCAGTTTCTATCTCCGGTGACCGGCATCTGCCTCTTCTTGGCGGTCGTTCGCGGATTCTCACGACACAACGCCAATACGATCGGCAACTTCTGGCGGGACTTCGTCCGCACGTTGCTGTGGGTCGCGATTCCGATTTCGGTGATAGGTGCGATTGTATTATTGGCGCTTGGGAGTCCCCAGAACTTGAATGCCTATACCGTGGTACATACCCTACAGGGCCACACACAGGTGATCGCGCAGGGCCCAGTAGCTTCGATGACTTCGATAATGCAATTTGGTGATAATGGTGGGGGCTTTTTTAACATGAACTCGGCTCAGCCCTTTGCTGGGCCCAATGCGGCTTCAATTTTCTTCCAACTTATCTTGGGATTCAGCGTGCCAGTGGCGTGCATCTTCCTCTTCGGAAAGATGGTAAAGAACCTGCGTCAAGCACGTCCGATATTCGCGTCCATGGCGATCCTGTTTGTGATAGGTGCCCTCGTCATGTATCACTTTGAAGCCGTGGGAAATCCCGCACTGGTCGCACACGGGATTCACCTCGCATCTAGTCACAACCTCGAGGGCAAGGACAGCCGATTTGGGACCGCAACAAGTACCCTTTTCAATAATTCGACGACTGCTGTCTCTTGGGGATCGGTAATTGCCTCGAATGATAGCATGACGCCCATTGGTGGCATGATACCGCTGTTCAACATCATGACTGGCGAGGTGATCTTCGGCTCGTGGGGAGTGGGAATGATAGGCATGATTGCCTATGCAGTACTTGCACTATTCCTCGCGGGGCTGATGGTTGGCCGGACACCGGAGTATCTGGGCAAGAAGATCGAGTCATTTGAGGTAAAGATGGCGGTGCTGTCGATGATAGTGCCAAGTCTCGTGATCCTAGTGCTTGCTGCATTTTCTGTAGTGCTTAAAGCGGGGACGTCGGGTATATTTAACCCGGGCCCACATGGACTCACCGAGGTGCTATATGCCTTCTCCTCCGGGGTTGGTAACAATGGGTCGGCTTTTGGGGGTCTCAATGCGGCATCCCCCTGGTATTCGGCAACGGTTGGCATTGCTATGCTGCTGGGCCGCTTTGCGATGTATATTCCCCTTGTTGCCATGGGCGCCTCTCTGGCGAAAAAGCAGCGTATCCCTGAGAGCGCCGGCACTTTTCCGACTCATGGCCCACTGTTTGCCGGATTGTTAACTGGCACGGTAGTCATCGTGGGTGCTCTGATTTTCTTCCCTTCACTGGCATTAGGTCCATTCGCCGAGCAGTTCGCGGCGCATGCCGGAAAGCTCTTTGGTGGGTGAGTGTGATGATACGTATGGATACTGGGATTTTAGGGAGGTATGGTAAATGAGCGAGTTGGATCCGAAGGGCGGTGCTGGACCAGATAACACCGTGCTCGACACTCACGGCAATGACGATATCGGGAGTGCTAGCGGTGCTGGTGCAGTAAGTCCCCGAGGACGTCGCCGAGCAATGAGCATGTGGGATCGAGAGCTAGTGAGTCGGAGCCTTCGTGTGTCATTGCGCAAGCTGGACCCAAGGGCATTGGCGCACAACCCGGTGATGTTCGTCGTAGAGATCGGCTCAGTTTTCACAACTATTGATGCCATTCGCTACCTAATTTCCGGACGCTTCGGCATGTTTTCCTTTATCGGCCAAATCACCATATGGTTGTGGCTTACGGTGCTCTTTGCTAACTTCGCCGAAGCCATGGCTGAAGGTCGGGGCCAGGCGCATGCCGATGAGCTGCGTCGGACGCGTAGCGAGACCGAGGCGCGCAGAGTGACCGCAACTGGGATCGAGGTGGTGCCTGCGACGTCGCTAGTCCCAGGTGATATAGTCGTCGTTTCAGCGGGCGAGGTTATCCCAGGTGACGGAGAGATCATAGAGGGTATAGCTTCTGTAGATGAATCGGCAATTACCGGCGAGTCGGCTCCGGTAATTAGAGAGTCTGGCGGCGATCGCAGCGCAGTCACTGGTGGCACCACTGTCCTCTCCGATGAGATTAGGGTGCGGATCACTGCTGGACGCGGTGAGTCGTTTCTCGACCGAATGATCGCCCTTATTGAAGCTGGTGTTCGTCAGAAAACTCCTAACGAGATCGCACTAGCACTACTTTTAGCTGGTCTTACATTGATCTTTCTAGTTGTGGTTGTCACCTTGGCGCCTTTCTCTGTGTATTCGCGGGCTGTGGTTTCGGTGACGGTGTTGATCGCCTTGCTGGTAGCACTGATACCCACCACAATTGGGGGATTACTTTCTGCGATTGGAATCTCGGGTATGAACCGCCTTCTTGAGCACAACGTTCTCGCACTTTCCGGACGGGCAGTAGAGGCTGCTGGTGATGTCAATGTGATCATGCTCGATAAGACGGGAACTCTTACTATGGGTAGCCGCCAAGCGACTTCTTTCGTGCCGTCGCCAGGTGTTGATGAGCGTCGGCTGGCCGAAGCTGCTCAGCTTTCATCACTCGCCGACGAGACTCCCGAAGGACGCTCTATAGTCGCTCTTGCAAATGAGAAGTTTGGGATTCAAACCCCGAACCTTGATAGCAATGACGTCGTGTTTGTGCCATTCACGGCTCAAACGCGCATGAGTGGGGTCGATCTTGACGGTCGACGAATCCGTAAAGGGGCAACCGAATCCGTGGCCCGCTGGGCCGAAGTGGAGCTAGATCCACAAACCATCGCTGCTATCGAGCGAATCGCCAGAGAGGGTAGCACCCCGCTCTTGGTGGCGGAGGACCATCAAATTTTGGGTGCCGTGGAGCTAAAGGACGTGGTAAAGGAAGGTATCAAAGAGCGCCTGGCTTCGCTTCGTGCGGCCGGGATCAAGACCGTTATGATCACGGGTGACAATCCCGTCACTGCCGAGGCAATCGCTCACGAGGTAGGTGTGGACGACTTCCTTGCCGAAGCAACCCCAGAGCGCAAGATGGACTATGTCAAGTCTGTTCGGACCGAGGGTTATATGGTCGGGATGGTCGGCGACGGCACAAATGACGCTCCCGCACTAGCAGTAGCGGATGTGGCAGTTGCAATGAACACCGGGACCATGGCAGCGCGTGAAGCTGGCAATATGATTGATTTAGACTCAAACCCTACCAAGTTGATTGATATAGTCGAGGTCGGTAAACAGATTCTGATTACTCGCGGTGCGCTCACCACGTTCTCGGTGGTTAACGATGTCGCTAAGTATTTCGCTATCATTCCGGCGATGTTCGTTGTGGCCTTCCCGGGGCTGAATGCGCTAAATGTTATGCGCCTGACTTCGCCAGATACAGCAATTTTGTCGGCCATCATCTTTAATGCCTTGATTATTCCGGCCCTCATTCCCTTGGCTCTCAGAGGGGTGCGGTATACCGCCACTAGTGCGGCAAGTATCCTACGCAAGAATCTGTTAATTTATGGCCTCGGTGGCCTTATTGTGCCCTTTGCCGGTATCAAGGTAATCGACATGATCGTCACAGCCCTGCATCTGGTGTCCACGGCACGATGAGCGTCTTCGGCTTATGGGTGAATACCAATCGGTCTACCGTTTTGAAGAACACGAATGAGAGAGGAGTGATTTATGAATGTTAAAGTAATCTGGAGCGCTTTACGTTTGATATTGTTATCCGTAATAGTTCTTGGTCTTGGTTATAACCTGGCCATAGTAGGTATTGGACAAGTGGTCTTTCCGAACCAGGCAAATGGGAGCCTGATCAAGCATAATGGTCGGGTCGTCGGATCTCGATTGATCGGTCAACAGTTCAGTTATGCCCGCTTCTTCGAAGGTAGACCAAGTGCCACGTCCCCACCCTATAATGCAGCAGCATCGGCGGCAAGCAACTTCGGGCCGACCAACCCGGCTCTGCTCAAGGAGATTCGTACCAACCTGGCGGCTGTGTTGAAGGCTAACCCAGGCGTGAAGGCTAGTCAGGTACCGCCGAGCCTTGTGGAAAGCTCTGCTAGCGGTCTTGACCCAGATATCTCTCCTGCGGCGGCTTACCTCCAAGTTCCTCGGGTTGCTAGGGCTAACCATCTGTCCGCAAGTGCAGTGCACAATTTGGTCGCGAGCCATATCAAGGGGCGCTTCCTAGGAATTTATGGCGCTCCATATGTGAATGTTCTTGAGCTGAATCTAGCACTTTTAAAGCTCGCGAAATGATGGCGATAATCCACCTCAATTAAGAAGATCGGATTAATATAATTGCAAGGAGATCAAGTGGTTTACGTGTTGCAAACTGTCGTGGGAATCGTGGCTGTACTTGTAGTGTTTGTGTTGTTTGGGTTTTATACCCGAGCTTGCGATCGACTATGAACCTCTATCCGACCATATTGTACAAGGAGATCCAATTATGAATCCTATTGAAATGGCAGCGCTCGTAGTAAGTATTCCTCTACTCGTATATCTATTCTACGCTATGTTGTATCCAGAAAAGCTCTGACTAGAAGCCTTATTGATTGCCGAAAGCGCATCACCCTGACGGGGAGAATAAGGTGGTTAATGTAGCGTCCCTGTATGCATCGTGGAGCAGCATTGTGTGCTGGCTATTGGGCAAGTGACGGACGAATTCGAAGTGGTGGTCTGAGATGATTCGGATTTTGGTCATTGACGACGAAGCGCCATTCGCACGTGCGTTAAGCATTGGTCTGAGAGCCCGCGGTTATGACGTGTTTTGGGCGCTCACCGGTCGATCAGGGCTTGATGCTGCTGCCCATGAACAACCAGATCTGATCCTGCTCGACCTGCGGCTCCCTGACCTCGATGGCATCGAAGTTCTAGAGGCAGTCCGGACCTGGACAAGTACGCCGGTAATAGTGCTTTCAGCTCGCGACCAGGAGGAATTCAAGATTGAGGCTCTGGACAAGGGGGCAGATGACTATATTACCAAGCCTTTTGCCATAGGCGAGCTGGTGGCCCGGGTAAGAGCTGCTCTTCGTCATAGTTCCCACTGCAGTGACAGAGCAGTAGTCCAAACGGACCATTTCACCATTGACCTTGTGGCAAAGCGAGTCATGAATGCTCAGGGTCAGGTTCGCCTTACCGCAACTGAATGGCAGGTGGTCGAGTTGTTGACTAAGCATATTGGTGATTTGGTCTCTCAACGCCAGATACTGCGAGAGGTTTGGGGGCCTCGATTTGAAGACAGACTCGACTACCTCTGGGTTTATATGGCCCGGATCCGTCGCAAGCTTGAGCCCAATCCGTCCCAGCCACGATACTTTATTACCGAGCCAGGAATGGGTTATCGGTTCCAGTTATCTTTGTCTATGGAGTAGTCAGCCTAAAGGTTCCGCAGTAGCAGACCCTGCTTCACCACACTCACCCATGCCTGATACTGGGTGCTCCCGAACATGGGTTGTTGGCAATGTTCGGGAGCATGCCAAATATATTTCGCACACGGCGTATAGGCCACACACCACTTTCGAACGGGATCAGCTCATGTCACATAGTTGTGCCCACTGTTGCGGCCCAAGCATGTATCCAGCATTCTTGAATCAAAGTATGGCAATCGGCGCGACCGGATTTGCCATTGATGAGCGCCAACTAGTTGGAAGTGCTCGACCAATTCGACCCCATCACGCTCGATCAATCAGGCCCCACCCTCACCCGTACTGCACAACCTGCTTGTGGTCTGAGTTGGCAGCTAAGGAGGGATTATGAATTGTCCTGACTATGGAGAGGGCTCTTCACTTTGGAGAGAGGGTTCCACTGTTCGTCTTCTCTTCCTACAACACGGGGTCGCACGCGAGTGCTTGAGGTTCGCGCCCAACACGACGAGCGTTCAGGAGTGTTCCAAGTCGCTTGTTCGACTAGAACCATTCGGTCTCTGTGAGCCGACAGCTCTCGGCATACCTTCAGTTGCGGAAAACCCAGATACCTTGCATGCATCGAGCACACCGCGTACTTCAGCTGTTTAGATCCCGGAGTGCGACCGGTTCATTACAGTGTGGATATATCCCGGCAGGGCCAGTCCGGAGCGCAATAGACATTGCAGTCCGGACCGCCACGAGTACCGAGGTAGCGGCTCTCGCAGCGCGGACACTCATAGACGGCCTCAAGACGTTGGGCACCTGTTGCCATGAACCCGGCGAATCAGCTTATCCCAACCATTATGGTGGCGTCGAATGCGACCTTCGCCGGCCTCTGGGATCTGGCATCTCCGTCACGGGTAACCTTAGGGCTCACCAATAAATAAGTCAGGTAAATAGCTCTCCGCCTGATAGCCTTGAAGTATGGCAATCGATGCGGCAACTTTGGAAGCGGTAGGTCGGCGGATCGAGTCGTTGTGGCCCCAGTTGAACGAGCGACAGCGGCGGGCGTTATTGGGTGTCGAAGCTCGGGAGCTGGGTTGGGGTGGAGTTTCGGCGGTGGCCCGGGTGGCGGGGGTGGCTCGCTCGACGGTGACAACTGCGGTAGCGGAGTTGGAGCGCTCCGATGTTCTGGAGCCAGGGCGGTCGCGTCGTTCCGGGGGTGGTCGCAAGTCGACGACGGTTGCGGACCCCGGGCTGGCAGCAGCACTGGACGCGCTTGTAGACCCGGCGACTCGGGGTGATCCGATGTCACCACTG
Organism: Ferrimicrobium acidiphilum DSM 19497; assembly: GCF_000949255.1. Taxonomy (NCBI): domain Bacteria; kingdom Bacillati; phylum Actinomycetota; class Acidimicrobiia; order Acidimicrobiales; family Acidimicrobiaceae; genus Ferrimicrobium; species Ferrimicrobium acidiphilum. The sequence continues at coordinate 65,980 of NZ_JXUW01000015.1, forward strand.
CGATGGACTGCCAAATCCACGCTCAGCCTTGCCGAGGCGCTGAGTGCATCGGGGCACCCGGTGTCGGATCAGACGGTGGCTGCTCTGTTGCGTGATGCTGGCTACAGCTTGCAGGCGAACGCCAAAGTGAGAGAGGGCCGTCAGCACCCTGACCGTGACGCCCAGTTCCGTCACATCCACGATACGGGTAGGCGATTCCTAAGGGCGAAGGATCCCATGGTCAGTGTCGATGCGAAGAAGAAGGAGCTCGTCGGAGCCGAGCCGGGCTACAAGAACGGCGGGCGGGAGTGGGAACCCAAAGATGGTCCGGTGCGAGTGGGGACCCATGACTTCCCAGACCCGGCAGTTCCCTACGGGGTCTATGACGTAGGGGCGAACACTGGTTGGGTATCGGTTGGTTCCGATGGTGATACTGCTGCATTCGCGGTGGAGACTCTGCGCCGCTGGTGGTTCGGTGTTGGCAAGGTGCGCTATCCCAAGTCCAAGAGGCTGCTCGTCTGCGCGGATGCAGGAGGCTCCAACGGCTACCGGCTGAGGCTGCGGAAACGTGAACTCGCCCAACTTGCTACCGAGACCGGCCTGTCGATCACCGTGTGCCACTTCCCGCCGGGTACCTCCAAGTGGAACCGTATTGAGCACCGATTGTTCGCCCATATCACGATGAACTGGCGGGGAAGGCCGCTAACGAGTCACGAGGTGGTGATCGAGCTGATTGGAGCGACAACTACACGAGCCGGCCTGACGGTGCATGCAGAGGCAGACACCAACAGCTACCCTCGCAAGATCAAGATCAGCGACGCTGAGATGGCGATGGTCAACCGCCAGATCAAACCCGACGCGTTCCACGGCGAATGGAACTACACCATCCGACCTGCCAAGTGAACTACAACCGTGTAAATAACTCGACTGAGTTATTTATTGGTGCGTCCTTAGGTCACCCCAGCCCTTCTCGCACCATACGGCGATCGCGTCGTTGATAGCGGCGAGGAGTTCCAAGCAAGCACTAGCTCGACCATCGGCGCAGGCTTCTCCTCCTGTTCAGTCACGATCCTTGCGAGCTCACGCTCAGCTAATCTCCACTTAGCCTGCAAGCGAACGTAGCGATGCTTGATTTGGGCGAGGCCCTCTTTCTGGTGAAAGTGCTCTGCTAGGACTTATCTGGCCGAGCCATGACTCGCGTGTTTGATCGTTGTGGACTCCTCCAACTTCGAAACCTTTGTTGGGTTTGCGTTGGGTTGTGGTAGCGCTGGATTTAGGAAACATGCTCTTATCTGGTGGGCGCTAAGGGACTCGAACCCCTGACCTGCTGGTTGTAAGCCAGCACGAAGCTGTCCGAATCCGCACACATAGCGTCCGAGTACGTCTCATTCTTGCTGTTCATTGGGTTGTTTTGGCAATGGTTGTGAGACAGGTTAGGACTGGGTCGGACGTTCTCGGGCGCAATTGTTGGGTGAAAAGTTGGGTGACAGTATTAGTTAACGACCCGGGATTGACACGATTCATAGTCGATACCATCAGTGAATTAATCCATCCACCACATTTCCTTTCCAGTGTGATGGCCTCAGGAAGGTCGTAAAATTGCCACTTTCGGAGCAGTAAGCACCCTTGTGCTGAGCTAATGGACGTACAGAAAGGAAAATAACCATGTCCACAACGTCTCGACGTCGTAGCAGGAGGATGGACCTTCGGACTACTCCAGAGGAGAGGCATCTAATCGACCGCGCGGTCGAAGCATGCTCGACCGATCTTACTGACTTTGTCATTTCACACGCATGTGAGGCCGCCCAACGTGTGCTAGCCGATCGGGACAATTTTGCCCTTGACACCGCAGCACTTGAAGAGTGGAGCAGAATGAATGCTAGACCAGCAAGGGATCTCCCAGGTGTTCGCCAAGTCCTTCAGCGCCCGTCTCCCTTCATCGAGTGAGCACGAGGTATAAGCCACCAGAACTCCTCTCGCCCAGTCATGATCTAAGCCAGTTCCATTGTCGTTCCACGGAACAAACCGACTGGTTGCGCAGGCACGCCCTCCAATCAACCTCTAGCGGCACAACACGAGTCTTTGTGGTAACACAACAGTCGGGCAACTCGGTTGTAGCTTACTACGCATGGTGCATGGCGCAGATTCGCTTTGACGCTGCACCCACTAGAGTGCAGAAGGGTGCAGGACATTACCCGCAACCAATTGCCCTTCTTGCGCGGCTTGGAGTTGACATCAGACATGAGAAGCAGGGGCTTGGAGCCGCTCTTTTGCAAGACGTAGTCCTGCGACTCCTCGACCTGTCTGGCAAAATCGGCTGCCGCGGGCTTCTCGTTCATGCTGAATCCGACGAGGCTCGAGGCTTTCATCTCCATCTAATCCCCGAATTCGAACAGAGTCCAACGGATGACCTTCATCTAGTTTTGTTAATGAAGGACATTCGTCGCACTTTACAGAACTGAAACATCACTCACCGAATCCCACTCATATTGAAGAGGAAACCGATTCGCCTCAAAGCCCTGGTGATCTAGCGCACACCACGAATGCGCGTAATGGTTGTGGAGAGGTCGTCGCATGAGCCATCGAACGTATCTAAAACGAAAATACTTCTCGACCTTATATGAAGTTACCCCTGAGATTGCCCGACGTCCCGATGCCACGGTGGATATATCGGCCTCAGAAATCTTGGTAGTGTCGAACCGTCGTTGGGCTGGGATCATCCCAGCCGTTCCCGCACCATGCAGCGATCGGATCGTTGATAATAGTGAGGAGTTCCAGGCAAGCTCCGACTCGATCAGTCATTCAGGCCCTTCCTCCTGCTCGGTCACGAACCTTGTAGACTATCGCTCAGCCAATCTCCCCGTAGCCTGAAAGCGAACGTAGCGATGCTTGATCTTCCCGAGGCTGTCTCGTCCAATGAAAACTCGGAGTCCCCAGGTGTCCGGCCGAGCCACGAGGCCCATGCTTCCTGCGATCAAATCCTCCAACTTCGAACCCCTTGTTGGGTTTTTCGGTGGGTACGAGTCTTGTTAGTTTCAGGAAACATGATCTGACCTGGTGGGCGCTAAGGGACTCGAACCCCTGACCTGGTGGTTGTAAGCCAGCACGAAGTTATCCGAATACGCACGTAGTCATAGCGTCCGAGTAAGTCTCATTTCTGCAGCTCATTGAAGTCTTTTGGCAAGGGCGGTGAGACAGCCTCGGACTGGACGGGACGTCCTCGGACGCAATTGTTGGGTGAAAAGTTGGGTGCGATGCATCGAGAATGCCGTGGTAAAGGTGCCCACAACCTCGCATACCACGCCCTGTTGTCATGCATCCAAACCACTCCCCATCATCAACTTGATTCCCCCAATTCCACAACCACTACATCTGGTTGTCCTAAATATGTCACCAACTCTTTATGCTTCGTAACTATTCAGGTCACCACCGAGAGTCGGTCGGGTGAAGCTGCGAGGGAAGTGTTTCTCGGTCGCTAGGGCGAAGCGGTTCAAGGGTTCGTAGCGCGTCTCGGACAGCAGCTTCGTTGTGTCTCTGTCCGAGGAACGTCCAAGGTGCAGTCGGGCTCTGGTTGCATACGTTCTAGCGGATGCCGGTAGTGAAGGCTCCCCCGGCTGGACACACGCTAGAAAGTCCTGTAGCTTTGGTGCTGTGAACCAGATCGGGCAACCATCCAGCGAGAGTATCGTCACCGAGAGCGTGGCGGCTAACAGTAGGCAGGCATCGAAGAGCGCAGACGGTTCTCTTTACCGCTATGTTGGCCGGGAGTTCACCGAGGTGGAGATGGAGATAGTGCGCACCCTCTGTTTGGACCCGGCGTATCCTACCCGGGCATCAATCTCGCGGGCGCTCTGTCGATCCCTTGGGTGGACAAAGCCAGACGGTGGGTTAAAGGATATGTCAGCGAGGGTCGCACTCGCCAAGATGGCGGCCGACGGACTTATTACCCTACCTGCACCCACAGGGCCACAGCCAGTTCCTAGGAGGCACCTGGAGGCAACGATCGAAGAGGGCCCCGTGCTGGCCTGCTCGCTTGGCGAGCTCGACTCTGTCTCACTTGTTAAGGTCGATACCCGCTCTGACTCCGCAACATGGAATGAGCTCATCGGACGCTTCCATTATCTCGGCTACACCCGCGCCTCCGGTGCTCAACTACGTTACCTCGCTATTTCCAACGGCCGACTTCTCGGTGCTATTGGCTTTGGCGCAGCTGCGTGGGCACTCCAAGATCGGGACACCTTCATTGGCTGGGACGCCAAGACGAGAAGGCAGCGCCTGCATCTGGTAGTGGGAAACCCTCGTTACTTGATCCTGCCCTGGGTGCGGGTTCCTCATCTCGCCTCTCACCTACTTGGTGCTGTTGCACGAGCCCTGCCAGGGCACTGGGTTGAGCGTTATGGCTACGCCCCGGTACTGCTCGAGACCTTCGTCGATGTCGGCCGCTATGCCGGCACCTGTTACAAGGCCGCTAACTGGGTTCGGGTTGGCCAGACCAAAGGTCGAGGCAAGCTGGACCGCAATAAGGCCTACGCGCTCGGGGTCAAAGACATCTATTGCTACCCGCTCTCTAGGAACTTTCGGACCAAGCTTCTCGGTGAAGGTAACCCTGCTTCGTGAGCCAGGCTAGTTACGCAAACGCTGATGCGCGACTACGAGGCGTTCAAGGCCGAGGTGATCGAGAAGCTGAAAACTCGCATCGCTGAGTTGGTGGACCAGGATCGACTCATCGCAGAACTCCGCTGTGAGGTCGCAGAACTTAAGGGCCGACTCAACACCAACTCGCACAACTCCTCCAAACCCCCTTCCTCGGACGGATATGTAAAACCAGCTCCGCGCTCGCTACGGCGTGCATCTGGGCGCCACCCTGGCAAGCAGCCAGGAGCAAAGGGAGCACGTCTTTTACCGGTCGCACACCCAGACAAGGTGCTCTATCATGCACCCTCGAACTGTAAGAGCTGTGGACGCGATCTCAGGGACGCAGACATCATCGACACTGAGGCCCGCCAGGTCTTTGACCTGCCTCCTATGGCACCTGAGGTGATCGAGCACCGGGTACAAAGGCGTCGCTGTAGGTGTGGAACCTTGAGCGTCGCTAGCTTTCCCCCAGAGGCTAAGGCGCCTACCTGTTATGGACCT
>NZ_JXUW01000016.1 GCF_000949255.1 Ferrimicrobium acidiphilum DSM 19497
TGTTCGGGGGTGGTATCGCGATTGATCCCACCACCGACACTGTGTATGTGGAAGGCCACAATTCAGTACTGGCAATCAACGGGGCCACAGACAAGGTGGTCCATACCATGCAGTGCCAGCATCCGACGGGGGTGGTATCGCGATTGATCCCACCACCGACACTGTGTATCTCACTGGGGTAGACGGTCTATCCACCGTTGCCTTCGCGTCTAGGAGTAGCAACACTGGCTCGTCTAATCTTCTATGGGTAGCTGGAGGAGTTATGGTGATCGTTGTCGTCAGTGGTGGAGCAGCGTTTAAGCGTCGTCGGGCAGCCGAGCTGCGGGAAGCACATGACAGCGGGTTGTGATATCTCTTCTGTGCCACCGTTACTGAGCTGGATCTGTTCTTCGTTCTACCATCGTTTCGATGGTCGGCGAGGCCCATCGGTAGGAGGGTCGTGGGGTGTTATCCAAATCTATTCATGCAGTCAAAGGTGGTCTCCTTCAAGCACCAGTGTGTCCATGTGTCGCCGATTGCCCCTTGATCAAACCTCTTCGCTGCAATTGCTACGCATAACCGAGGATTCAATGCTGGTGTTGGGGGAGAAACTCGAGACATCAATAATCATTGCACGAGTCGTGTCCCTTTCATAATGTTCCGATTGAACTCCCATTTTAACTGAGCAAACCATCGCAACGATGGCCTTTATGAGCGACGATCGCCCAAGAACATTGCCTGCCTGCTGGGACTGCCCTCACAGCCGGCCGAAACGGTTACTTCGAGATGCGCGCGAACATACCAGGACGATAGCACCCACGAGAACACAACAGAGGTCTTGGAGTACTCTGCGTTCCAATTCTCAAGTCCAGGCCGATTCCCCACGGCATATCAACTGCCAAATAGGAAACCGTGGCGCCCTGACTCCAAACTTTTTCCCGCCTCTCTCTGTTGTTCATGCCTGAGGAGCATCGCCAATCCCAGCACGAAAGCACTACTGCCTATCCGACTTTCTATTCCTTTCAAATCGGTTCCATTCGGGGCGGCTCGATGGGTGGCGGTACTTCGACTTTGTAAATGGTCGGTGAACCCGTGGCATGAATTTCAGTCCGGATGAAAGCAGGACTGAACACGTAGCGCTACAAAGTGGTTACTGCTAGTCGTTCTAGTGAGGCGAGTGTGCGAGGAAATCTAAACCAGTTTCACTGGTTGGAGGCAAACCAGGTGCGAGCTGAAGAAGGTTGAAGACAAAATCGCGTACGCGGTTCATCGGGAGTACCTGGTTGGCCTTGTGGGTCGAGTCCTGGGACGGCTTTCCGACAGCGAGGAAGGCTCTTCACTGGTCGATTGGTGGTGCGGGGATCGATACAGAAGTAGATGAAGCATTGAGCGAGGAGCTCAGCGAGCCGTAGCACCGGCTTTGATGTACGGCTTGTCATTCTTGAGTAGCATCAACATGGTGCCTTCACTCTTGTTGAGTGCTGAGAGATTTTCGGTCACAGATACGTAGGTAGCAGCCGGATTAGACGGGTCGCTATAGACGTCGCCGGAGATAGTACTACCGCGATAGTTCTTACTGTTGACTACAATACCAACGGTCTCGTCTACATGTAACGAAGTGGGAGAAGCACCAGCGGTGTGGTACGCAGCATCCACCGCTACTTGAGGCGAGAGCGGGGCTGAACTCGTCTTGGCGCTTGTTGTGCTAGTGCTTCCACAGGCTGCTAGAACTAGCGGAAGGACTGCTATTGCTGTTACTGGTAGGACAATACGACGCATAGAAATTACTTCTTTCCACTAGATCGTTAAAGGCAATGTAAGCCCGAATTGTATCGTGACAAAGAGCTACAGCTGCTTTAAGCTCGTGATTGGCTTAGCCGATGCCGGTGCGTTTACCGTGAACTTCACTCCGTAGTTGCTGTACTGCTGCTGTACGCGGATAATAACAAAATGATACTTGACTGACGACCCTTTGACTGGGGCAAACGTGGCAGCAAACACACCGTTTACGTCAGCAATCCGGTTGGTGCTTTTCGTGGTCTCGATGGTTAGCTTGGCGTTGCCGGGCGCGTGGTGTGCAGACAGTACCGCGCCCAACGAAGACGATAACACGCCTTTGGATTTAGCCATAGCCGGAATCAGCTTCGTATACGGTGCTGTTGCTGTGTAGACGTTAACGGCTTGCCCTCCAACTATTGATGAACCGTCAGCCGTGATCTTTGCAGAGCCTACGAGAGCCGTGAGCAAGCCCGACTGTGGGCTTTTGATTGCTGTTGGCGTAATTTGGTTTGATGCCATGCTGTCAATGTTGTTGGCATAAGTCTGCAACGATATCACTTTCCAGCCTGACGTTACGCTAAGGCCACTGCCGTGAATACCACCGGCATTGATGTACAGCTTGTCATTCTTGAGTAGCATCAACATGCTGCCTTCACTCTTGTTGAGTGCTGAGAGATTTTCGGTCAAAGATGCGTAGGTAGCAGCCGGATTAGACGGGTCGCTATAGACGTCGCCGGAGATAGTACTACCGCGATAGTTCTTACCGTTGACTACAATACCAACGGTCTCGTTCACATGAAATGACGTGGGAGACGCGCCTGCGGCGTGATACGAAGCGTCAACCGCTGCTTGAGGAGAGATACGAGCTGCGCCCGTCTGGGAGCTTGTGTTGGTAGCCGTCTTGGAACTTGTTGTGCTAGTGCTTCCACAGGCTGCTAGAACTAGCGGAAGGACCGCGATTGCTGTTACTGGTAGGACGATACGACGCATAAGATATGCTTTCTTTCTTGTTGTTTACTTGTTGGCTTCACGGGCGCAGCTCGGACATGCAGAATGATCTGCTGTCGTATGCGCGAACCATCTATAGGGCTTCCCGCATATAGGACACTTGATTATTCCTTGCATATTGTTATTATAACCTAGAGTATAGACTTTTTGTTGTTCACGTTCCATCGTGTAACCGGTTCGACTGGAACACCCGCGTTGCGTGCTCGCGTAATCATGTCTTGGGTTCTACGTCCTCCAGCGAATGCGATCACTAAATTGGCTCCGCTGTCCAGCATCTCTTGATTGCGAATCGGCCCAGTAACCTTGCCGTGCTTGTCCCAGTTGGCAGGATGTACCTCAACTGTCAATCCGAGCGTATTGGCAATACGCCCTGGACGGCCCCAGGTGCATCTCCGTGTGGAAACGCTTGACTAATCTGGCCCCACCACGCTTGACTTAATTGGCCCCACCCTCAACACCACGGTTCGTGGGCTTGAAGCATGCGAATTGTTTCAAAAAGTCAGAAAAGGATGTTGAGAGTGGAGCTCTATCAGAGTATCAGGCATGCCGTTAGTAAAGAGGGTTGTTCAATTCGGGCGACAGCCAAAGAGTTCAAAGTCCATCGACGAGAGGTGCGTCGGGCACTTGCCAGCGCTATCCCACCAGAGCGCAAGTCGACTATCAAGATGCGTCCAAAACTTGGACCCTACGAGTCGACGATACGTGCGTGGTTAACGGAGGACCTAAAGGTTCCAAAGAAGCAGCGACACACCGCAACGAGGATCTGGCAACGGCTCGTCGATGAGTGCGGTGCCGATGTCTCAGTGTCTTCGGTGCGGGTGATGCTGGTGGTGCTTGGGGCAACGGCGTGCTTTGTACTAGGCGCCGCGCGACTCCTACTAACCGATAGTATTTCGCTACTGGGGCTACCAGCCTCTTGTGGAAATCCATTGGCATACCTCATGGGTTCCGACAATGCCCACGCATTGGGGCTCCTGGTATGTCGAGGACCGCTCCGGAATGCTGCGATAGAGGGCATCGCTCTCATAGTCCTCGCAGTGATCCTCTTCATATTCGCATTTGTGATATTCATGAGTACCATGCTGAAGAGGCGTCCGAATAGTGCAGATTCTGGCGAGATCTCGTGGTGGTTGGTCTCGAATCGCGAGGGTTGGTCTTGGCCGGCGCTGCCACTGTGAGTTTTGTGGAGCTGAAGTGCACAAGATGAAGATCGGCAGCCCTCGTCAGAGCGGCGGCCATCCTCACTATTGACTGGGTGCTCGCCCGACTCCACTCGGGAACTCGCTGTCGACTCTTGGGTGAGTCCAGGACCTCTGGCTCCATACACTGATTACATGGCAAGCCTGGAACCCGACAACAACACAACCTTCCTCGCTATTGGCGATGTCCATGGCCACTGGGACTGTGTGATCGAGGCGATAGCTATGGCGGAGGCGATCCTTGGGAAGGTGCCCGACCTTGTCCTCCAAGTGGGAGATGCTGAACCACATCGAAACGAAGAGGATCTAGCTGGCTGTCATACTCCTAAGAAGTACCGTTCACTTGGAGACTTCTCTGCCCTGCGTCAAGGAGATATCCGTTCACCTCTGTACTTCATCGGTGGGAATCATGAGCCCTATGTAGCCCTCGATGCATTACCTGGACCCTTTCCTGCCCCCTGGGGAGATGACCTGTCGGTCTACTATCTCGGGAGAGCTGGAGCGACAATGCTCGAGAACAGACTAAAGGTTGCCTGGCTCTCTGGGATATCGTCCCCGAATGCCGATCCCGGTACGCGATCCGAGTCGTTACGGGCTCGAACCTACTTCTCGCGCGAGGAGGTAGCCACGACACTCCATGAGGCGTCTCGTCTTGGCGAGATTGATGTCCTCTTAACACATGACTGGCCGAGTGATATGCGTGTTGGCCGCGGCAATGATTCAACCAGAGACCTCATCGAGGCTATCAGGCCGACGCTACATCTTTGTGGTCACATGCACGCTGGGTTTGAGGGCACAATCGGCACTACCATCGTCAATGCTTTGAATGCGGTACCACCAGCGACAAAGAAGCAGGGTCGTGAACGCTTTGGATGGTGGAGGCTCTATGAGCGTGATGAGTCAGGTGGGATTCGGTGTCTAGAGGTGGGGAGATAACGGTGTTGTTTCTCTCGGTGGCACAAAGATAGGATCTATCTACGCTACCGTCAGCATTTAGCCGAATTGGTTGGGTCTTGGAGGGTTCGGATGGAAGCAGTACTTGAGCGGGTGATCGCCAAGCACAGGCAATTGCTCAGTTTGCCTCCGCTGTCTGTAGCGAGTCCACAGAGCCTTCGCAATGAATTTATGGTCCGCTATGTATATGAGACCACCGCTATAGAGGGCAACTCTCATACTTTGGAGGAGACCAGAACGATCGTCCAAGATCGCATGACCGTCGGAGGTAAACTCCTTAGAGAACGCTTTGAAGTAGTCAACATCCACCATGCCCTCATCTGGCTAGAGGACTCCATCGCCTCTGGCAAACCCATCAGTGAAGAGGTGATCCTTGAGTTGCACGCAATTGTAATGGATCGAATCCGTGGCCATGACGCAGGGGCTTACCGACGACAGCCGATTCGTATTTCGGGATCCCCACACATCCCGCCTCACTGGATGACGGTGCCAACTGCGATGCGAGGATTGATTGAGCGCCTAGATCGAGGGCCAGAGAACGAGGATCCAATCACGTTCGCAGCCCGCGCCCACATCGAGTTCTCCCGGATCCACCCATTTACAGGCGGTAACGGGAGAATGGCTCGGCTATTGGTCAACCTGGTGCTTATGCGTTTCGGATATCTACCGGCTATGTATCGCGTTTCGGAGCGTAACGAGTACATCAGCGCTCTCGGGCGAGCCTACACAGACGGCGATGATACTGAGTTCATAGCCGTTACCGCAAAGGCGGTGGAGGTTATGATCGATCAACGCTTGGAGTTAGCATTTAGATCTAGAAGTGGCCCTTGGTGGAGACGAGGGGACTCGAACCCCTGACCTCCTGCGTGCAAAGCAGGCGCTCTTCCAGCTGAGCTACGCCCCCGTGAAATAATCAAAACATCTCTGTTTGATCTAGAGAGTCTAACCGTCTCATTGAATCTGCCGACTAATCCTGCGCATTTGGACGAGCTTGGAAAGCTGCATAGAGCGGAACGCCCGTCTACACATACTCAAGGCATCCATGTTACGACTAGCTAGCAATAACATTGAACTATTCCCGAGAAATATTCTGCAACAAATATTACACGACTTCCGCATTCAGTCCGATAGTTATCAATTATGATCATCGCAACACTAGTTAAGGGCGTATCAGGGGGGGTTGGATGACGTCAACATCAGATTCGGGGCGACTGCGAGCAGGAGCGATTGGTCGTCGCGAGGTTCTATTCCAAAGCATCACCGCGATGGCCCCGGGTGCGGCAATTGCCGCTTCGATTCCGGCTGGCGCAGGTTTTGCCGGAGGTGCGCTCACCTTAGCTGTTATTGTTGCACTTATCGGCAGCCTGCTCACCGCCTTTTCGATCAGTGAACTCGCCTCTCGTATTCCTTCAGCAGGATCGTTTGCCACCTACGCGTCTCGCGCTTTGCATCCAATCGTAGGTTTCTTCGTTGGTTGGGGATACGTGTTTGTATACGCACTCGTACCAGCACTGCTCTTTCTTCAGCTTGGGTTTACGGTCGCGGGTACGTTCAACTCCGAATTCGGTTACCCAAGCAACCTGTGGTGGCCATGGTCTCTGTTAGGTATCGCTCTAGTGGGTGCGCTCGCTCTGCTCGGAATCACCACCTCTGCCAAGACTGGAACGATCCTTGGGAGTATTGAGATCGTAGTCTTCCTAGCTGCCGGAATTCTCTTCGTAGTACACGCGGGATCCCACAACACACTGTCGGTGTTCACCACCAAATACACACCAAAAGGATTCCACGGTATATCGGGAGTTTTCGCTGGTTCGGTGTACAGTCTCCTGGCATTTGCTGGATTTGAGGCCGCCGCTCCACTAGCTGAAGAGGCGAAAGATCCCAAGCGGACCATTCGTTTCGCGATTCTAGGGTCCACATTGGCGATCGGACTCGTCTATGTCTTCACCACCTATGCGGCTTCGGTAGCTTATGGGCCAGCTCGGTTCTCGTCCTTCGCCGGCGCGGGAGCCGCCTCCTGGATTGGACTGAGCCGTGACTTTTATGGCCTTTTCTGGATTCTGATCTTTCTAGCAATCATTAACTCCACCATCGGCAACGCCAATGCAGGCACTTCGGTCTCCACCCGAATGGCCTTCGCCTTAGGACGTATTGGGGTCTTCCCAGGTATCCTCGGCAAGGTACACGCCAAAACTAAGGTCCCCCATATCGCCGTGTATTCTCAGATTATCGTTTCAGCTGCAGCTACGTTGATCCTTGGGCTCGCATTCGGTCCAGAGAATGGATTTGCCCTCGATGGAACTCTGATCACGATCGTCGTCGTTGCGGTCTACATATTGATGAACCTCTCATCGATGGTGTATTTCGCACGGTCTATATCTGAGGAACGCTTTAACTTCTTCTCGCACGGTATCGTGCCGATTCTGGCCATCGCGTTCCTATTCCCAGCATTACTTGCTGGTGCTGGAATCGCGGCATTCTCATTCATCTCACCACTAACCGCACCAGCTTCGTATGCAGGACCCATAGTAGCCATCTGGCTGATCCTCGGAGTGATAGTATTTGTACGTCTTCGTTCGGCCTCGCCAGGAGCGGTGAACCGCATCTCAGAGGTCTTCCTCGAAGAGATTGTCGATGAACCGAGGGCATGATGAACCATCAAATTATTAAGTTCACTCCAACCGAAGAGCAGCTCTGCTGGACGTTTGGTGGACGCGAACCGGTCATGGAAGTAGAGCCGGGGACGATACTTGAAGTATTCACTGAAGATTGTTTTGCTGGGAAAGTCCGAAGTGAGACGGACCTTGTGTCTGAAGTCTGCGAATTTCCATCCTTGAATCCTCAAACTGGGCCGTTTTACATTAGAGGAGCCGAGCCGGGCGACACCGTAGTAGCACACTTCATCGAAATCGAACCCGCTCGAGACTGGGCAGTCTCCACCACCGTTCCACTCTTCGGGGCTCTTACCTCTACTCACCTGACGGCGACACTTCAAGATCCACTACCAGAGATCGTGTGGATCTGGGAACTTGATCGGAAAACTCGCCAATGCCGATTTCGGTCGAACGTGGGCGAGTTCTCAGTCGAACTGCCCATGGATCCAATGCACGGCACCGTCGGAGTTGCGCCTGCTAATCTCGAGGTTCGCTCTGCATTGGTACCTGATGCGCATGGCGGGAACATGGATACCCCTGAGCTTCGTGCCGGAGTTACTTGCTATCTAGGCGTCAATGTTGAAGGGGCACTCTTTTCGCTTGGTGATGGTCATGCCCGACAGGGTGAGGGAGAAAGCTGTGGCGTAGCCGTCGAATGCGCCATGAACACGGTCCTCTACCTTGACCTAATAAAGGGCACCAGCACCCCCTGGCCCAAATTGGAGTCTGACAAGTACCTGATGACGACCGGATCAGCACGTCCGCTCGAGGATGCATTCAGAATAGCCCAGGTCGAGATGGTGGATTGGGTGGCATCCTTATGTGGGATCGGCCGCATGGACTCATACCAGTTGGTCTCACAGTTGGTGGAGTCACCACTGGCGAACGTCTGTGACACCAACTACACCTCGGTTGCCAAGGTAAACCGCCAGTATCTGGGGGACATTTCCGCCCTGTATGGTGGTGCGCACCAACACGCGAGACGGGTGGCCGCGGACTACCTCAGTGGCCGCTAACCACTCCAGCAGGCAAGAGAGCTAGCGACGAACAAGTTAGCATTTTGCCATGAATGATCGCTACCACGAGATGCTCAGCCTTGTGGCGCTTACAGAGGAGGACTGGCCTCTGTGGAGAACGCTAAGGCTTCAGGCATTGGAGGACGCTCCATATGCATTTGGCTCCACGCTGGAACAGTGGAGCGGGGACAACGATCGCGAGGATCGGTGGCGTGGCCGACTGCGGAACTCTGCGCTGACGCTAGTCTGCCTGTTCGATGGAGAGCCAGCCGGCATGGTGGCCACAACACCGCCAACAAAGATCGAGACTGAGCTGCAATCAATGTGGGTAAGTCCCAGATTTCGAGGTAGAGGAGTAGGCGACCAGCTGGTGAACGGGGTTTTGCAGTGGGCGACTGAGTATGGTCTTGCCCAGGTTCGTCTTGGTGTCCGCGCGACCAATCAGCCAGCGCGTGAACTCTACGAACGGCATGGATTTATTGACACTGGCGAGCGCCACGATGAGCCAGAGGGATTATGCGAACTCAGCATGGTGAGAATATTGCCAAAATAGCGATCCAGCTACAGCCTTTCGCTCCAAGTTCGGGTCTTTGATTGCGTGCTAGAAACCTCCATCCTCCTGGGCAAGCAGCTATCACCGCTCAACGATGGACCAATTGCATCTTCAACCGTCTCCTATCGGATCATCTTGTTTACCATGCGTTCACTATTCGATTACTTGAGCGCAACCTTCCGTTTTCCTTACGCTCGCACAGGGCCGCTAGCTTGAAGACTACGAACATGCAACGGTACTCGCGGTCAGGAGGATCCAGACTATGGCAGACTCAGAGGCGCCTATGAACAACCTCTATCACTCCCTGGACGAGGCCAAGGTTGGACGTAAGCACTGGCTTACAGTCTTCACCTCCGGCATGGGGTTCTTTACAGACGCGTATGACCTCTTCATAATCGGCACAGTGACAGTCCTGCTCACGCCTATATTTCACCTCAACACCAATCAAATCTCGCTGTTGAACTCGATATCGCTGTTGGCGTCGGTGGCTGGCGCGCTTACCTTCGGCCGTCTGATGGACAAACTTGGCAGAAAGCGCATGTATGGGGTTGAAGTAGCGATCTTGGTAGTTGGAGCCATTCTTAGTGCATTTGCCTGGAACTTCACCTCGTTGCTGATCTTTCGTATCATCGTTGGCTACGGTGTGGGCGGCGACTATGCAACCTCCGCTGTCATTACATCTGAGTATTCGAACCGAAAATCTCGAGGCAAGTTGATTGGGACTGTCTTCTCTATGCAGGCACTTGGACTTATTGCAGGTCCAGCCATAGCTTCAATTTTCTTGAGTAGTGGCGTACCGTCCGATCTATCCTGGCGAATCATGTTGGCACTCGGTGCGATTCCAGCAGCGTCGGTAATCTATCTTCGTCGGAAGATTCGAGAGACCCCACGATACACTCTCGGAATTAAGGGAGACCTCGCCGCTACCGCCAAGACGGTCGCATGGGTAACCGGAGAACAAGCATTCGTCTCCACGGAGAAGCAAGCGACAGCCGGAGCCAGCATGCGTCCTCGTCCTATCGCTAGATTGACCCAAAAGCCATTCCTGTTGCGGCTCATCGGAACCGCAGGAGGCTGGTTCCTACTCGATATCGCTTTCTATGGCAACTCGGTCTCATCTCCTCTGATTCTCAAGCTACTACAGCCGAAGGGGTCGTTGTTATCTCACACATTGTTATCACTCCTTATTTTCGCAGTAGCTGCCCTCCCTGGGTATTGGTTGGCCGTTTTCCTTATGGATCGCATTGGCAGACGGCGAATCCAATGGCAGGGTTTTGCCGTGATGGCCGCCGCCTTCGCACTCATCTGGTTGATTCCAGGCGGGGCGACCTCCGTGGCGATCTTCCTCCCGCTCTTCGCCATTAGCTACTTCTTCACTGAATTCGGCCCTAATGTCACCACGTTCGTCTACCCAGCTGAGGTCTTTCCCACATCAATACGCGGTACCGCAGATGGTATTTCAGCAGGAACGGGTAAGTTCGGAGGCTTCCTAGGTGCGCTGCTGGTCCCCCACCTACTCCAAAGCGTGGGGATCAGTGGAGTAATGGGAATCATGGCCGCTGTCTCCATCGTGGGAGTTCTCCTAACCATAGTCGCGCTTCCTGAACCCCGCGGACGCTCCCTCGAGGATGCGTCTGGTGAATTGCCTGTGCTATTCGAGCCCAACTCGGCCTCGACCACGTCACCAACCGCCACCGCGAGTTAGTGACGTCCATTCCATCCTGAGCAACTTAAGGTCCACGCCGTTTCTCCGGTGCCGTTAACACCTAGCGGCTGACTGCTAGCCCAGTGTGGGGCTAGCTACAGATACCGCCGATTTAAGCACTCTTGACTGAACTTTACCATAATGTCTATACGACAAGGTTGGTCCCCATTGTGGTAGCAGCACAGGAACTCTAAGGTTCACCCCATGACGCTACGGAGATGGGAAACAGAGGGACGTATTGATCCTCCTGTGCACACTCAGGGAGGTAGAAGGCGTTATGACCTCTCAAAACTGCGCGCTATTGCGCCTCATAAGGCTCCATCTACCAGGACCACCATTGCTTATGCTCGCGTGTCAACCAGTGGATAGAAGGACGACTTGGTTCGCCAGGTAGCTTTGTTAGAGAGTTATTGCGCTGCGAACGGGTGGACCTACGAGGTCATCTCTGATCTAGGGTCAGGACTCAACCATCACAAACGAGGACTAAAGGCGCTCGTATCGAGGATCTGTTCTGGCGAGGTTGGACGACTGGTGCTCAGTCATAAGGACAGACTGCTCCGGTTTGGATCGTAACTGGTGTTCTCCCTGTGTGAGCACTGAGGTAATCATTATCAACGCTAGCGAGGACTCGACCTTTGAAGAGGATCTTGCAAATGATGTTATCGAGATTGTGACCGTATTCTCGGCCAGGCTACATGGCTCCAGAAGCGATAAGAACAGACAGGTTATGGAACGGCTTCAGGAGGTAGCCAAAGAGGTAAGTCCATGACCCGATGTCCGAGCCTTCGATGCCAGAGCCTTCGATGTCCAAGCCTCATCCTATGGTTAGATTCCCATGAAGCGCACGGTACGCCTAGCCACGTTGCCACTCAACAAGGGCAAGTATGGGGAGCTGTGCTTGGTGATCGGGCACTATAGCGACGCAAAGCGCGTCTTTGTGGCTCATCTGCGCCAAGCCAGCCTGTGGGGACTACTAGATCGAAGCAAGAGCTTCCGTGACTATGCCAAGGCACGAGGGCTATACCCAACGAGCATCAACGTTCATCTGATAGACCAAGCCGCCTTTGATGCCGTGGATACCTGCATTCGCCACATCGAGTCCTGTTTTGCCAGAGCTGACATCAAAGCAAAGACATGGCGGCGATTCACAGACGAGAACGAGAGGCATTATGCCTACGCCTGTCTAGCACGGTACTCGGCCATCGGGCAGATCATGGGTGGTGGCGTGCCAGAGATTCCAACGGTGGCTATCCCTCCTGACGCGAGAGCGAAGATAGCTGCATACCTGCACCGTGTCATTCGTGATGCGCTCGGTAGTAGCTGGCCAACCGTCGTCAAGGCTCGCTCTATGTCTTTGGACTCTGGCTTGTACTCTGTGGCTGACGGCGACACTCCTAAAGGCAAAACCAGACGCTATGTCCAGGTTGTTGGCCCAACCCACCACAAGCGCATCTCACTACCGCTGTCTGGGATCTCTCGGGTGTCGGGCAATATCAGGGTTGTACTAGACGAAGAACACAAGCGAGCCTTCATCCACGTAATCTACGACGTTGCACGCCTACCCAGGGCAACCGGCCCCGCCGTGGCTCTTGACTGGGGGATCACCGAGGTCTGTACTGATAGCTCGGGAGTCCATCATGGCAACGAGTATGGCCGAGCGCTTACATCCATGACTGAACGCCGGAACAAGACCGACAAAGCAAGGAACAGACTGCACGCACTGTCAAAGAAGGACGCTGGCTCTAGGCGAACCAAGCACATCGCCAGAAACAACTTGGGTACAAAGAAGCAGCAGGCTCGCACGAGACGTGCAAGAGCGCAGCTCAAGACCATTTCCGGCGCTGCGATCAAGGAGGTGGTCTATGGAGACGGGAACAGAACCAGAGCCAGAAAACGAGTTCCCCAACTTCCATCACAGCGGCCAAGAGAGATCATCATCGAAGACCTCTCTCACTTGCAAGGCAAGGCTAAGGCTAAGAACATCTCTCGACTCTGCTCATCATGGGCAAGGAACGAGAACCAAGAACGCATTACGGTACATGCCTATGTCGGAGGTTCCGGCATTAAAACGGTCAACGCGGCCTACAGCAGCCAAACATGTCCTGATCCAGGGTGTGGGTATGTCCATAGTGACAACCGACACGGGGATGTGTTTCACTGTCGCAATCCCTATTGGGATTGCAACTGGCAGGGCGATGTAGACCACGTAGCCGCCATGAACCTACTCAACAGGATCGAAGATCGCGAGATCAACCGGTTCACTCCCTATGGGGAAGTGAAGAAGATCCTAGAGGAGAGGTTCCTACGCGCAAATGGAAAGCAGAGGAATCCCGACAGATGATGCTGCTACCGCTCAACGGCTGAGACTCCAAGCAAACCACGACAACCCAAGTTGGACGTGGGAGGTGGTCAACCATCGACTCGCCTTAGTTCTGTCCCTGTGGATAGGGCAGAACACGCAAAGGCGGCTGGAGAGCGAAAACAAAAGAGGTGCATATAGATGTATATGTATTTCGGAGCGGCACAGCCACCACGTCGGATCCTGGTCTCTCCCAGACTCAGCCAGCAACTTGCCTCTTGGCTGCACGGGTGCATTCCTAGAGGAGCTTGGCTATCCACACACCCATGGCCGAATCCACGCCGATGGTAAAGGTGATGCGGGATCCGCGGAGACGTGAGTATCCGCAATGGATCGGCGGTCTACATACGTGTTATCAGAAGTGGACCCTGGATCGCGTTCAACATTGGTCCCAATTGCACTGCATCCTCTCCTGTGCACGAGCTAGTTCCACACGGGGACACGCATCGACGACGGAGCCAACAAATATGTCGTCTACGTTGACGACGGCAACGGCCATCTACACCCCACGTCAACGGAACAGCTTCTCATAGCGACGCCGATAGTTCGGCAGACAGAGGAGAATGTAGATCATCTCCAATCAGTGAGAAGATCTCGCAGACGACGACTGTTGACTATATTATTCTGTCAGCCCCAAGCCGAGCTTGCAGCAGGCAAAACACCTAGCGCAAGGGTAGTGCTTGGCAAATCGCGGCAGCTTCTCGACCTGTCTTGTGATCCGCAAATCCGTACTGTTGGGAAAGCTTCGGCAGGGGTCCAGCATTCATAAAATATCTAGGGAATTTGGATGCACCTATCTGTGCTGGAGCAGCCTACGAAGCCGTATGCCGCGAACGGCCGATCCAGTCAGAATTTGATCCGCAACAGTGGGGCTACCTGGACTCGAACCAGGGACCTCAGCATTATCAGTGCTGCGCTCTAACCAACTGAGCTATAGCCCCAGAAACATCCACTTTAACAGCCCGAAGCTCGGCAGTCCGCCGGTTAGGCGCTTCCAACATAGGAATAAGGTATACGTTCAATCACGGCAACTTCGTTGGCGCACCCGCTGAAACGACTCCGTCCTAGTTAGATCCAGATGAGCTTGAATCTCCACCTGAATCTGATTTATTCGAACCAGAAGACGACCCCGCCGTAGCCCCGTTACCCGTAGCGGATGCCGAACCCTGCCCAGAGCTTGGCAAACTCAAACTTGGGACCTTCGTGCCAAGAATGTCAGAACAGAACTGCGGAACTGTCAGACCTTGATTTAGTGCATTCTCTGCCAGTCGCAAAAATCGCTGCGATGATTGCAACTTGGGGGCTTTCGTCGCAGCTTTCGAGGATGACTGCAAAGTGGTAACGGCCTTGCTGTAGGAGACGCAGAGACCGCGGTAGCTGGCCTGTACCGCACTCCCAGTAAGTCCTGGCGCTATCGCCGTTCCCTTCGCCTGCTTGCTGTCGCTGCTTTGCTTGCTCTTGCCGTTTTGCTTGCCATCGGGACTCTTCTTCCCTTGACTAGAGCCGGTCGTACTGGGCGTAGTCTTCGATCCCGATGATGTCTTCGACTCGCCTTTGCCTGTGCCTGTGGAAGGCTTCGGAGAGGAGGTCTCGTTTGAGGAACTCGCGGCCTTCGAAACGGTCCCAACCTTATCAGAGGCTTTTGCTGGCACAGTACTTGTCGTGGGATGAGCTGGCGCGTGAGTGAACGCATGTGTCAACGCTGCTGTAAATCCGCCTCCCGCGACGACAAAAGCCGCAGCCGCCACTGCTACCTTGAGTGGGGTAAATCGGGAAAGCACACGCTCTCTACGTGAAGACCTTACAGGAGCTAATCGACGGAAGGCAGCAACAGCCAGATCCTCTCTGGCTAACTCACTGGCCGTGGCAGGAGCTTGTGCTCTTTGAATGAGGCGAGCCAAGTGAGCATACGACCCGTCACCTTCGCCGCCATTCAAAATGTTCTCGATCTCTTCTGGATCCAAAGTCCTTTATACTCCTTGCCCTGCAGGAATAAACGCAACAACTCTCATATACGTTACGCCTTATCCTTTAAATTTTCGGCAATCTTGGCCAACGACCTATGTTGAATGACGCGCACCGATGCCTCGGACTTTCCCACCAGCGTCCCAACCTCTTTTGCGCTCAGTCCACCAAGAACCCGCAGCAACACTATTTCGGCCTGCTCGTCAGTCAGGCCGGCCACCAGCGCAGCTACCGCTTCGTCGATTTCGAGTTGTTCCGATGCAGGGGTATCTGAAAGATCCTCTACGTCCATCTCAACAGTTATCTGCGGTCGGACCGCTCGCCTCCGGTAGAGGTCTATCGTGCGACGCCGGGCGGTTGCAAAGATCCATGCGCGGAAAGCGACCTCGTCTCCCGTGAACTTCTGCAATCCCTTAGAGACCGATACCCACACCTCAGAGGCGACGTCCTCGGCGTCCACGGCGAGACGACTTCGCAGAAATCTGAGCAGGTTTGGGTGATAGGTCCGATAGAGAACCCGAAAGGCTACCTCGTCACCCCGTTGAGCCTGTCTGAGCACCTCGGGGAAGTCTTCAATTCCAAACTGGCTCAATCAGCTCCTCGACAACATCATTGGCGTGCAAGACACTGACGTCTTACTCCTACAACTCTGGAACGACTCTACCGTCCGGCCCCAAAAACTACGTACTGGCACTCTCTCGATCCCAGCCAAGCATCAACTGGACTAACGCCGTTGTCAGTGCCATAAAGCTCAGCCAAACCGTGGACATCTCTACTCTCCACACCTGTCTCCGAGCTGAACCTGGTGTCAATATTTTTTGATAACTTCCCGGCCCTAGCGTCAACAGACCCTCAACGTTGAAACTTTTACCAAGCCAGTTGCACTGTTGGAACGTAGGCTAAGCCCATGTTGACGAACTGGGAGTTTGCATGGCGTTTGTAATTGAAATCGTTATCTTGCTTGTCGTGCTCGGCTTGATATGGCGATATCTAGGTTCGTATCTCACCGCAGTATTTGACGGAAGAGTTCATTTTCTAGACTGGCTTGAACTGCCTCTACTGCGACTTCTGGGTATACAGCCGGGGTCCGAGCAGAGTTGGCGTCGGTATCTTCGGTCCTTGCTGGTGTTCTCTGTGATCTCGATCGTAATCACATATCTCTTGCTAGTATTCCAAGGGCATTTACCCTTGAATCCTCAACATCTCAGTGGTCTTACGCCAGCCCTAGCATTCAACACCGCAGTTTCGTTCGTCACCAACACAAACTGGCAGAACTACTCCGGTGGAACGACAATGTCGTATCTTTCACAGATGGTGGCACTCGCCACCCAAAACTTCGTCTCTGCCGCCGTTGGGCTAGCCGTAGCGATCGCTGTCATCCGCGGCTTTGCCCGCAAACACTCGGGTACCCTCGGCAACTTCTGGGTCGACACAATCCGCGGCGTCTTCTACGTCCTCCTCCCTGTCTCTATCGTTATGACGCTTGTCTTTGTATGGCAAGGTGCCCCACAGACCTTACTGGGACCGGCGCATATCCACAACGTCCTAAACGGCGTACACCAAACCATTCTTCGAGGACCGGTCGCTTCGCAGGAGGTGATAAAGCAACTTGGCACCAACGGTGGTGGTTTCTTCAATGCCAACTCAGCCCACCCCTTTGAGAGCCCTACTCCTTTCACGAACTTCCTAGAGATAGTACTCATACTTAGCATTCCGGTCGCGCTGACTTACACCTTTGGGAAGATGGTTGGCAACATCCGCGAGGGCGTCGCTGTGCTCATGGCTATGGTCATCCTGTTTGCAGGCACCTTTGCATTCACACTCGCAGCCGAGAAGGGCGCTAACCCTGCCATAAGAGCTGCCGGCATCACTAGCACCCATGGGAATATGGTCGGCAAAGAATCACGATTCGGTGTAAATAATTCAGTGTTATTCGACATAACCTCTACCCAGACCTCGACCGGCTCGGTCAACTCGTCCGCCGACTCCTATACCCCGATCGGTGGACTCGGGATGTTGGCGGGCATGATGTATGGCGAGGTATCTCCAGGCGGCATTGGAAGTGGGATGTACACAATCTTGATCTTCGCTATCCTTACCGTGTTCATCGCTGGCCTCATGGTAGGTCGAACACCCGAATATGTACGCAAGAAAATTCAGAAAACTGAAATCATATGGGCCTCAATCGGTGTCCTGGTGATGCCTATCACCGTACTGGTACTCACGGCAATTACGGTTGCCCTTCCTGGCGAGCGGGCCGCTATTTTGAACCATGGGCCCCATGGATTCTCCGAAATTCTCTACGCCTTTACCTCAATGGGGAACAACAACGGCTCAGCTTTTGCTGGCCTCGGAACCAACACGGCCTACTACAACATCGTTGGTGCGATCGCCATGCTCATTGGGAGATTCGGAGTCATCGTGCCAGTTATGGCCCTGGCTGGATCTCTAGCGGCCAAGGAGGAGGTGCCGGTAACAGCTGGAACCTTCTTGACCGCGACGCCTATGTTCACCGGATTGTTGGTTGGAATCATCTTGCTTGTAGGTGCTTTGAATTTCTTTCCGGCGGTGGCTCTTGGGCCCATCGCGGAAGCTGTCGTACATGGGAGGTTCTTTTAGATGACCGCTGGCGTTCGAACCAAGGGTGTAGCGGGGTCGAAGTCCCTCTTTGACCGCGACATCTTCACCGCAGCAATTAAATCGTCGTTCGTGAAACTAGACCCTCGGGTTCAGGTTCGCAATCCAGTGATGTTCGTGGTCTATCTAGGGACCATAGTGACTTTGATCGCCTCGATCATCCATACCTCGTTGTTCTCATGGATAGTCACGGTCGTACTCGCCTTTACCGTACTGTTCGCCAACTTCGCCGAAGCAATGGCGGAGGGTCGCGGCAAGGCACAGGCAGACACCCTGCGAAAAACACGTACGGAGACCGAGGCGCGACGACTGACTCCAGATGGATCTGAGGAGGTGGTACCGGCGAACCAGCTCCAGACCGGAGATCTCGTAGTCTGCGAAGCGAGTGATATCATCCCCTCGGATGGAGAGATAGTAGAGGGTGTCGCATCCGTTGACGAATCCGCAATCACAGGCGAATCGGCTCCGGTAATTCGAGAGGCCGGCGGCGATAGATCATCAGTAACAGGAGGCACCCAAGTACTCTCCGACCGGATCGTGATCAAAATCACGGCCACGCCTGGAAATTCGTTCCTAGATCGTATGATCTCGCTAGTGGAGGGCGCGGACCGCCAGAAGACCCCTAACGAGATAGCGCTCTCGATTCTACTCATAGCGTTGACGGTGATTTTCGTTCCCGTTGTTGTAAGTCTTGAGTACTTTGCCCACTTCGCACACACAGGAATCGCTATAGTCACACTGGTCGCCCTCCTTGTCTGCCTCATTCCTACCACCATCGGTGCCCTACTATCAGCCATTGGAATTGCTGGAATGGATCGTATGGTTCAAAAAAATGTGTTAGCGATGTCAGGTCGAGCGGTAGAGGCTGCTGGTGACGTCTCTACGCTCCTGCTCGACAAGACTGGCACCATCACCTTCGGAAATAGAATGGCGTCTCGCTTTGTCGGTGTCGGCGGAACGCCCAGTGATGAGCTGGCTCGCGTCGCCCGACTTGCCTCACTG
The DNA here is from genome assembly GCF_000949255.1 of Ferrimicrobium acidiphilum DSM 19497. Lineage (NCBI taxonomy): Bacteria > Bacillati > Actinomycetota > Acidimicrobiia > Acidimicrobiales > Acidimicrobiaceae > Ferrimicrobium > Ferrimicrobium acidiphilum. The sequence continues at coordinate 18,811 of NZ_JXUW01000016.1, forward strand.
GCCGACGAGACTCCAGAGGGTCGTTCGATCGTCGTTCTCGCGAAAAACGAATATGGGATCCGCGATAACGAGGCGACGACTGACTATGAGTTCGTCCCCTTCTCGGCCACCACCAGAATGTCAGGTGTCAACATCAACGACGTTCAGATTCGTAAAGGGGCGACCGAAGCCGTCAAGCGATGGGTGCTTGACCAAGGTGGAGAGGTTCCTTCTGAGGTGGACGATATCACCAAGGAGATTGCCAATGCCGGCTCCACCCCACTCGTGGTCGCTCAAAACAAAAAGGTACTAGGTGTCGTCGAACTCAAAGACGTCGTAAAGCCCGGTATTAAGGAACGCTTCGCGGAACTACGCAAGATGGGAATCCGCACGGTCATGATTACCGGCGATAATCCACTGACAGCGGCCGCGATCGCCTCCGAAGCTGGGGTCGACGATTACCTTGCTGAGGCAACTCCTGAGCGCAAACTTGAACTGATCAAGGAAGAACAGGAGGGGGGAAAGTTAGTCGCGATGACCGGAGACGGAACAAATGACGCTCCGGCACTCGCCCAAGCAGATGTCGGTGTCGCGATGAACTCAGGAACGGTCGCGGCCAAGGAGGCCGGCAACATGGTCGACCTGGACTCGAGCCCGACCAAGTTGATCGAGATAGTCGAGGTTGGCAAACAGCTCCTCATCACTCGCGGAGCACTTACCACCTTCTCTATCGCCAACGACCTCGCTAAGTACTTCGCGATCATCCCAGCACTCTTTCTTGCCGCCTACCCGCAGCTGAAGGTGCTCAACATCATGCATCTTCACTCCCCCATCACCGCGATCCTCTCAGCCGTCATCTTCAACGCCCTGATCATCATCGTTCTCATCCCGTTGGCGTTGAGAGGCGTTAAGTTTCGACCTGCCGCCGCTGGTGAGATCATACGGAGAAACGTCTTCATCTATGGAGTTGGCGGGGTCATCCTACCCTTCATCGGAATCAAACTGATCGATATTATCTTGACTGTAACGAGGTTGTACTAATGCTTACCCAGATTCGTCGCTCGATCATTCTCGCCATCTTCTTTGCTATCGTCGTTGGGCTTGCCTATCCACTCGTCGAGACCGGACTAGCTAACGTGCTCTTCCCCTCTCAGGCCAAGGGATCTATCACCCAATACGGTTCCACCGAGATCGGCCAACACTGGACTGGGACCCATTGGTTCCATGGTCGGCCCGACTCCGATAACGACACCGCGACCGGCGGTACCAATCTTGGGCCACGATCGAAACAACTGCTACAAAACACGAAGGCTCTCGTTGCCTTCTGGCATGCACAAGGGGTTAATCCGACCCAAGAACTGGTCACCACCTCAGGCAGCCAAGTCGATCCCGATATCTCGCAACAGAGCGCCATCGTACAGATTCCTATGATTCACCGATCGACTGGTATCTCTTCGCAACGTTTGCTTCAGCTGATCAAATCCCAGACGACTGGGCCACAGTATGGCATCTTTGGCGATAGCTACGTCAATGTATTAAGCCTCAATCGCGCCCTCGCCGCAATCGAGCATCATTGATGCTAGGGGTCATAGAGCCTCGTGCTACCTATGGCCCCTATCTAAAAAATGTTCGCTACCGTCTCTTTGGTTATGCGTCTTCGACGTCAGCCATCCCTGGGTCGTAATCACGGATCCCGATCACATGAACGTCTATACCCATAGGCCCAACCTTACGAAGAACCTGATTAACGATCGACCCCTTCAACAGCTCATCTCTGCGAGAGCGCTTCGATGCACCGATGACGATCTGGGTAATCTGATGCTCGAACGCCGTCTCGACCATGATGTCAGCGATCTTGGTGCCGAATTTCTCGATAAAAACCACCCCGAGATCGTGGCTCAGCTTTTTCAGCTCTTCTATCTCGCGAGCCGCCTGTTCCGATATGTCACTGTCCGGCATGATCAACAGCGAACGCAAATCAGCTTTGGAGCGAGCCGCCATCCTTGCGGCCCTCCGCAAAACTCGTGGTGTCTCCGGCGAGAGACTCAGTCCAACCAAGTAACGCTCTCTTGTCTCGAAAACTCGCTTTCCATGTCTGTTGGCGAACGAGGAGAGGAGATCCTCATCAGCCTCGTCCGCTACGTAACGCAGGGCAAGTTCTCTGAGTGCGGTCAGATTCTGGGTGGTGAAGAAGTTATCGAGCGCCGACTGGATCTTGGCCTGTGGATATATGTTCCCATGGAGCATACGACGCCTCAGTTGCTGAGGCGAGGAGTCGATAAGCTCGAGTTGATCAGCCTGGCGCACAACCCAATCCGGCACCCGTTCGGCGATTCGAACTCCGAGCATCTCCTCGACCGCGCCAGCAATACTCTCGATATGTTGTACATTCAGTGTCGCGATCACATCGATACCGGCATTCAAGAGATCGAGTACGTCTTCGTATCGCTTGCCATGAGCTCCGGATCCTGGAACGTTGGTGTGAGCGAGCTCGTCCACCAATACCACCTCAGGATTACGAGCCAAGACGGCTGCCGTGTCCATCTCGGTAAATTCACGTCCTTGGTAGTTGACGACTCTCTGTGGTATGACCGGTATGTCGCGAATCAGCTCCTGGGTGTGACTTCGGCCGTGGGTCTCAACCAACCCGATGACCACATCGGCACCACGTTGCAGTCTGCGCCAACCTTCGTCCAGCATGGCACAGGTCTTGCCAACTCCCGCCATCGCCCCAAGGTAGATGCGAAAACGTCCAGCGGCCTCGACTTCATTGGTCAGGGAAGACTCCACGCTCGACTCACCCCTCCTCGTCACCCACCATTTGGTGTACTCATCTCTATACTAGGGGACAGTGGACAAGCATGATTCGTAAGTTGTTAACGGCACACAATCGGTCAGCGTTAGTTGGATCGGGATTGAGCATCGTGATGATAGTGGTATTGTCTGCTCTCCTTATCCCACTTAGAAGCCATATTCCAGCCGCCTCGATTGCGCTTATTCTCGTCGTTCCCCTAGTAGTAAGCATTGCAATAGGCGGAATCCTGGCTGGGGTTGTCGCCACTATCGCCGGATTTGGCACCTATGACCTATTTTTCATTCCTCCTTATGGCACATTGGCGGTGGGAACCGCATCAAACTGGATCCCTCTCGGTGTCTATGTGTTGGTAGGTATCGTCGCGGTCATCATCAATCGACGGTTCCAACTCCAACGCGAACGCACCGCCTATCAGGCTCGTATTCTCGAAAGGCTCGCTAGCCTCCCCGCCACACTGATCAGCGAACACTCGGTAGAACAGGTTTGGCGCACTGCTACCGAGCGAACTGTTAACTTGCTTGACCTACGAGGAGCCATGGCGCTGCGTCCAGATGGAAATGTACTCCAACCAGCCAACATCGCCGGTGATCATGAATTGGCTGACAAAATCGCTGAGACATTTATCGGTTCCAACGGCATGGCTCGTATTGGTGCGATCACGATCGAGACGCTCAAAGTTAGATCGTTCGCCCTCTCTACTCTGAGCGATAACTTTGGCTTTCTTGTGATCTGGAATGAAGAGTTGCCTGATGCCCTCGTTCAGGCGCTTAACGTCGTCGCTAGCCAGATATCGGCTGCCCTCGAGCGTACTCAACTGCATGATACACGTCTCAAACTCGACACTTTACAGGAGATAGACAGCTGGCGCGCATCCCTGCTGCGCACCGTATCCCATGATCTCTTAACCCCTCTGGCCGGCATAAAGACCGCTATCACCACTCTCAACGAGTTTGGTGCCAGCCTTGAACCTTATGAATATACGCAACTCCTAGACACAGCTCTGGGTCAGGCAGATCGTTCGATTCAGCTGGTAAGTGATCTATTGAACGTGACTCGAATAGAAGCCGGTGCCTTTCATCTTCAGTATCAAGATACGAATTTGGTCGAACTCATCCAGCAAGTAGCGGTAGCCATTGACTTTCTTTCGGTCAACTCCAAACTCGATCTCACCGCGCCTGAAGATCTACCACTTGCTCATGTCGATGTCGGACTGCTGCGCGAGGTTGTTTGGAATCTACTCGATAACGCCGTTCGCCATTCACCCGTTGGTGAAGTCGTACACGTCACCGTCGATCTGGATAGTGATTTCTTCATCGTCCACATCTATGACGCTGGTCGACTAGTAGAGGGGGTAGACCAGGTACGCCTCTTCGATTGGTTCCATGCGGCTGGAACCAGCGGTCGTAGTGGGCTAGGCCTTGCGATAGCCAGGTCCTTCGTAGAAGCCCATCATGGCCGGCTTTCGGTTCACGCCACCAAGTCCGGCACCACGTTTACCTTTACCCTTCCGAGGATCCCATGAGTTCGATCCTGATCATCGACGATGATCCAGCCCTTAGTCGGGTACTCCGCATTGGATTGACAGCCGCAGGCTACGACGTCACTGTCGCTCTTCGAGGCCTCGATGGATTAGCAAGAGCGATTCAGGACCATCCAGACCTCCTGGTCGTCGACCTCGGACTGCCCGACATAGATGGGGTTTCACTCGTGACCGAGTTACGTCGCTACCACACTAAGGGGATTGTGGTGCTCTCAGCCGCTGGCGACGAACACACCAAGGTGAAAGCGCTGGATCGTGGTGCCGATGACTACGTCACGAAACCATTTGGGCTCAGCGAATTCGAGGCTCGGCTTCGTGCACTCGAACGTCGAATGGATCCTGGATCCCCAGTGACCACTCAGATGACCGCCGCACCAGGATTAGTAATCGACCTGGCTAAGCGTGTAGTCATCGACGACTCTCGGGGAGAGATTCGGCTAACACCAAGGGAGTTCGATCTCTTGAGATTCCTGGTAGAGAATCATCACCGTCTCTGTACACACCAACTACTCCTGACCACGATTTGGGGGCAGGGATATAACGATCCCCATCATGTTCGGGTATACGTCAATCGTCTTCGTAGCAAGCTGGGTCCCTCAGGCAGGTACCTACGCTCTCGCGCCGGGATGGGCTACCTCTGGGATAGTGAAGGTGACCAATAATGACTGGCTACGACCGACAACCATCGCCACAACAAGGATAAGGGGTTGTTCGGCAACAAAGGAACTCCTCTGGGTGACTCCAATGCGAACCCGTTCCTTGGCACCGACGTGCAGAGGCACGACTAATACAAACAAAAATGCTGGTTGTATATCTAGCTAGTAGCCAAAGAGGCTCCCTTGCGAGCAGCGTTCTCTAGGAGCGACAGTCCTTGTAGGCCTGGTAGTCGTGAAAATTTGCGATCAACGCGCTGAGCCGCTGCTAGCCCATCTTCATCTGCAAATAGGTATGCCGCCATATGCGCAACCTCACTATCAGCTACAACCCCACTACCTACCGGTGCCCAGAACTTGGTCAACGCCAATCGGGCTAGATATTGAGCCCGCCTACTATCCGCGAGCCGCGAACGTGCCTGCCCTTCGTAGAAATCGAGGTGTCTTCCCTCTTGTTTCATTATCCGGCGAACCACCTCTGATAGCACCGGATGCTGTGCCTTTGCAATCATTCGCGAATAGGCAGCTTGCGCTGTCAGTTCGTTAATTGCCCCCCAACACATCTGAATTGCGACAAAATCATCTGCTATTAACGATCCAATATTAAAGGTAAGCAAGCGTAGTTCGTCGAGCCATTTCCGCTCGCGACGAAGGTTGTGGGCTGACTCCTTTGCGCCTGGCTGGCGATGAAGTTCGAGAATTTGACCCAACACCTCGCCGTGCCAAAACTCCTCGTAATTCCAACAAGCCAGGAATGCGGTGATCTCTGGATCGCGATGAGCGCTTGTGGCTAAAATCTCTCTAAGGTAGCAGATCGTGTGGCTCTCAACGTCACACATATAGCGCAAACAGCGAAGAGTCTCAGTTGGGAGGGGCGCGGACTCAAATGCGCTAAAATCGACTCCGTCGACATCTACTCGGGCTGACCGTCCAACAATCGAACGACTAGATACTGGCATACTAGTTCTTCGCTCCCCAGTATCGATGTGGATGTGACATCGTCAAATCAGCAAAGTCGCCGTCGTGTACTTAGCTCGATGATCAGGCGCGTGATCCAAACTCTTACTTGACTCGATCGGGTCAAGATGTCGATCTTTAGTGTATAACTCTAGTCCATTAAAGGTTGTTCATGGATGCTACACACTCTCTGCTACGCCCAGCAGTAGATCGCGAATCGATCGGATCTCCCCAGTTGTAATCCCGAGTGTCATCAGCCACTCCTCGACTGAGCCCGAACTCTTCCGAATCCTGTCCAGGAGGAAGAGAATCGTTTGAGGGTTAGAGGAGAACAAGATTTGCGGAAGCTGACGAATAGATATGATCTCCTCGGGTCGTGTTCTCTGCATTCGCTCAAACCACGCCCTGGTGGCTCGATCGGTCAACTGATAGTCGGCTGCGATGGTCTCATCAGGAACTCCGAGCAGGTCTAACAGCAACGCCGCAACTACTCCCGTTCGATCCTTGCCCGCAACGCAATGAAAAACCAGCGGGTAACTCTCTCGCTTTGCGAAGATATGAAAGATTGAGGAGATCGTAGCCGATCCCCTCTCCATTAGATGTTGGTACCTTGAGTTCAAGTATGTCTGGTCATCCACGCTCGGATCTCGTACTCCGACAACGTCCTCGACTACCGACAGGTGGGTGTAGGTAACGGGCTGCGAGTACTGATCTACTGGGAAACGACCCAAACGCTCGGCCTCTTCGGCGCTGCGAAGATCAATAACTGTTCGGAGACCCAGGTATTCGAGACGAGTAACATCTGTCGCCGTGAGCAACGCCAGGTTATCCGCTCTATACACGAGCCGAGGACGAACCCGCTGACCAGAGATGGTGCTGTAACCGCCAAGGTCACGAAAGTTAAGCGGCCCCTCTAACTTGATCCAAGGATCTAGCTCGCCAGCATCCACCACTTCCTCAACCTCTCTACGGCTTACACTCACCTTGTTCCAGAGGACGACAATCTCCTCAAGCTTCAGGCTCTTCCAACTCCGTATCCTGTACTACCCCAACGGATGAGATCACCTCAGACCCCTGCAAGGTCATCAACTTTACACCGGTTGCGATCTTTCCTTGCGCAGAGATCGACTTTGCTCGTACACGAATAGTCTGGCCATTGGAGCTTACAATAATTAGCTGCTCGTCTTTGGAGACAAACTCCGCCGCCACGAGATAACCCTTTTGTGCCGTAAGCTTCATACCGTGGACACCGCCTCCTCCACGCCGCTGACCAGAGAAGAATCTCGGGCTGATGCGTTTGCCATAACCATTTGAGGTCACTAGAACAACTTCACGGTCATCATCGAGCATGTCGCCACCGATAACACGGTCGTTCGGTCGCAGACGCATCGCCTTGACGCCAGCGGTGGCGCGTCCAGTTGAGCGAACCTCATCGATGGAAAATCGAATCACCATTCCATCCTTAGAGAAGATCATCGCCTCACGTCCTGATTGAGCAGTTGCTACCTTTACCAAGCTATCGCCCTCACGCAGATCTATAGCAATCAACCCATCTCGCCGAGATCGAGCGTACTCCGGCATCGGTGTCCGCTTTATCATCCCCTGCTCGGTGATGAAAACGAGGTCGGTCATCTCTGGGAAATCCTTGGTACCCAATACAGCCGCGATTGATTCACCGTCTTGGAGTGGAATCAAGTTCACCAATGCAGTCCCGCGGGCGCTTCTTTCGAGTCGCGGTAACTCGTAGCCTCGGAGCTGGTACACCTTTCCTCTCGACGAGAAGATAAGAATCTTCGAGAGCATCGATGAAGGGATCAGGTGGCTTATGCCATCCTCCTCCTTAACCTTGGCTCCAACCACTCCGCGACCACCACGATTCTGAGCGCGGAAAGAGGCGTCTGGGACCGCCTTGATATAACCCGATCGAGAGATCATAACCACGAGGCTCTCATCCTCGATTAGGTCCTCAGCCGAGAACTCACCGGGGTCGATAACGAATTGGGAACGCCTCGGTTGCTCATATGGCTGTGAGGCCTCAACTAGCTCCTCTTTGACGATCGTATCTAGACGAACGCGGTCAGCTAAAATAGCCTCGAGTTCGGCGATAGAGAGATGGAGTTGCGCTGACTCCTCCTCGAGTTCGGTGCGTCCAAGGCGAGTCAACCGACCGAGCGTCATGTCAAGGATGTGGTTGGCCTGAAGCTCAGAGAAGTCGAACGGACTCGCCATCAGTGCCTCGCGGGCCTCGCGACGGTCGGCAGATTCACGAATAGCTCGAATGACGGCGTCGAGCTGATCTATACAGCGAAGTAATCCATCAACGATGTGGAGGCGTTCACGAGCCTTTCGTAGACGATACTCAGATCGACGCGTTACCACTTCACGTTGGTGCTCGATGTAGACCTGAATCGCTTGCAAAAGGTTCAGGGTTCGCGGAACACCATCAACAATGGCGAGCATATTAATTGCGAAGCTAGATTGTAGCGGTGTGAGCTTGTAGAGATTGTTCAGAACCACGTTTGGATTCGCATCATGCTTCAGTTCAATCACGAATCTGCTCTCTCGACCAGAGGAGTAGTTCTGAACATCTGAGATACCGTCAATCAACTTGTCCTCAACCAGCTTCTTAATTCGCTCGGCTATCTGCTCGAACGATGTCTGAAATGGAATATCAGTGACCACGATTTGAGAACGGTTCTTCACCTCCTCAATCTCAGCAACTGCTCGTAGACGGACCGATCCCCTACCTGTTCGATAGGCAGCTACAATACCCTCACGCCCTAAAATCTGGCCTCCAGTGGGAAAATCGGGTCCGGGCACAATAGTTAAAAGATCATCTACCACAGCGTCTGGATGGTCAATAACATAAATAACTGCCTTGACTATCTCTGCCAAGTTGTGCGAGGGTATCTGGGTTGCCATACCTACAGCTATGCCTTGAGAACCGTTCACCAGAAGGTTTGGGAATCGCGCTGGAAGAACAGAGGGCTCGACAGACTGCGAATCATAGTTTGGCACAAAATTGACGGTCTCCTCGTCGATGCTTGCCAACATCTGGAGCGCTATAGGCGCCAACCTACACTCAGTGTACCGTGAGGCCGCCGGTCCTGTCGAAGGATCTGGAGCTCCAAAGTTACCATGTCCATCAATCAATGGATGAAGCAGTGAGAAGTCCTGCACCATACGGGCCAAAGCATCGTAGATAGCCGCATCACCATGAGGATGGAACTTACCCATTACATCACCGACCACCTTGGCGCATTTCACGTGCGGTCGATCAGGGCGATAACCGTTATCGAACATCGAATAGAGGATTCGGCGGTGAACCGGCTTCAAGCCATCACGTGCATCGGGTAAAGCTCTCGAAATGATCACCGACATCGAGTACTCAAGAAATGAGCGCTCCATCTCCTCTTGCAGTTCGACTAGCTGAACTTGCGTGGACTCAAAATCTTCTGGATCGTCTGGCATACTGCTCCTTAAAAGTCCAAGAACCGTACATCATCGGCATTCTCCTGGATGAAGCGACGTCGAAGCTCGACATCATCACCCATAAGCACCGAACAAACTTCATCAGCTATGCTCGCCTGTTCAACGGTCACCTTAAGCAACGATCGATGTTCGCGTGCCATGGTTGTGACATTCAACTCATCAAAGTCCATCTCTCCAAGACCCTTCAGGCGGAGAAATGGTTGCTTATGGTTTGGTCTACCGGTCAGAAAGTGTTGTCTGTCAACCTCATTCTTGATGTAGGTCTTCTCATTTCCTATCAACGTAGAGTACAACGGTGGTTGAGCTGCATAAACCATTCCCTCTTCTACTAGAGGTCGCATCTGACGAAAGAAGAAGGTAAGTAGAAGTGTGCGGATATGCGACCCATCAGGATCAGCATCCGCAAGAATGATGATCTTATGGTATCTCGCCTTTTTGATGTCGAACTCCTCACCAACACCGGCACCAATAGCGGCAATCAGAGATTGAATCTCTTGATTTCCGAGCATTTTGTCAATACGAGCACGCTCTACATTGAGAATTTTTCCACGAATAGGAAGTATGGCTTGTGTTTTGGGATCCCTACCTTTTATTGCAGTGCCGCCAGCCGAGTTGCCCTCGACGATGAAAAGTTCAGACTCCTTAGGGTCCTTTGAGGTGCAATCTGTGAGTTTGCCAGGAAGTCCAGCACCCTCTAGTCCAGATTTTCGTCTGGTGAGGTCACGAGCTTGACGAGCGGCCGCTCGAGCCCTAGCCGCCAGGATCGCCTTTTGTACGATAGCCCCTGCTTCGCGTGGGTTCTCCTCAAACCATTCCGCCATCTTTTCATTGGTAACTTTCTCTACCATCGACCGAATGGAGACGTTACCCAATTTCGTCTTCGTCTGTCCCTCGAACTGAGGATTTGTCAACCTAACTGAGACGATAGCGGTCACTCCCTCACGAATGTCCTCCCCAGCTAGATTGTCCTCCTTCTCCTTGAGGAGATTCTTGGCACGCGCGTATTTGTTAACTACCTGCGTCAGCGCCTTCTTTAGACCTTCTGTGTGAGTTCCGCCCTCCTCGGTAGAGATTCCGTTAGCGTAGGAGTGAATCGCCTCATAGTATCCAGTGTTCCACGAGAAGGCTACCTCGACCTCTTGATCGTCTTCGGAGGCTGCGTAATAACCAACCTTTTTAAAGAGTGGATCTTTCGGTGTATTTAGATGGGAGACGAAATCGACGATTCCACCGTCGTACTTCAACACCACATCCGTAGGATCCTTACCTTCACGTTCATCTCTAAAACGGACCTCTACCCCTCTATTTAGAAAGGCGATGATCTGAAGGCGTTCGACAATACGGTGTGCCTGGAACTCTACCTCGTCAAAGATGCTGGCATCTGGCCAGAAGGATACTGTTGTCCCTCGTCGTCCTCGCCTAGCTGGACCAGTATCCTTTAAAGGCTCGGTCGGCTTTCCGCCGTCCGTGAACTCCATCTCATAATGTCTTCCATCCCGATCTATCTCCAAGAGAAGACGTCTTGATAGCGCGTTTACCACCGAGACACCGACACCATGTAGGCCACCACTAACCTTATAGCCACCAGAACCGAATTTTCCACCGGCGTTCAGTTGGGTAAGCGCCACCTCTGCAGCTGACTTAGTCGGATCGGAAGGGTGTGCATCCGTAGGGATGCCTCGGCCGTCATCTATTACACGACAACCACCATCTGCCAGTAAAGTGACGTCGATCATGGTGCACTGCCCAGCCATCGCCTCATCAACCGAGTTGTCTACCACCTCCCAAACGAGATGGTGCAGTCCACTAGGTCCTGTAGAGCCAATGTACATTCCCGGACGCATCCGAACGTGCTCTAAACCCTCGAGGACGATGATGTCCTTCGCTGTATAGTTAGAGCTGGTCGTGTCACTCACCCGATCACCTCACTCCTTCGCCTTGCATGGCTATCATGTCAAGAAAATTAGTTTTAATTCATTCTAATCGGTTACCAGGCTTCGGTCGCCTTTTGGTGGCCCACTATGCGAATCTCTCCGGTAATCCCTACAAGTTCTAGCTGGGATTTCAGCAGAGAAGATCGCAGCTTCACTAGTGGAACTAACTCACGTGTAGTCGATACAACAACCTCGCCTTTTCTACCAAGATCTACTGAAATACTTGGGGATAAATCCTGGCCAAAAACTTCCTTTATAGTACGACTAACATTAGATAATGTTGTTTTATCTAGCAACTGTAGATCATCGACTACAGCCAATAATACACTTCGAAGAGGGGTTGGCATCGACGACCGTTCATCCTTATTTCTAGGTAGGTACAACTACTCCTCCATTCACTTCAAACACCGACCATCCATCCAATGATGCCACTCGTTCTGTGTTAGTTGCGAAGGTTTGATACCTATCTACCAGGTCTATAAGTCTCATCGCTCGCTCTCGGTCAAACTCAGCAAAGACATCGTCGAGGATTAGGATGGGAGCCTCACCCAACTTCCTCTCTAGCACACCAGCACTCCCTATTCGCAAGGCTACTGCAAGAGAACGCACCTGTCCTTGTGATGCTGTCAACTTTGCGGGCATTCCGTTAAGTTCGATTATAAAATCGTCTCTATGAAACCCAATACTCGTGGTGCCTTTACGTATATCATCTACACGCGCTTGTATAAGATCCTCCAGAGGATCTTCATTCCAACTTCTAACATATCTTAAAGATACGGCCTCAGAAGTGCCCGATATTCTTTGGTTGAACTGCTCCACTGCAATCTGTAAATAACCAAGCAGATGCTCGCGCGCTACTGCCACCGCAATTGATGCCTTTGCGAGTTCACTGTCGAAGATATCCAAGCTCACTTTATCTGGACGTCCTGAACGAATGAGATTCTGTCGCTGCTTGAGAATCTTTGTTGCTCGTGATAGGATACGCTGAATACCAGGATCGGATCTACCTAGGATACCATCTAGGTACTCCCTTCGGACACTCGGCTGTCCGACAACAAGATCTCTGTCCTCTGGAACGAAGATGACGACTGGGAATCTTGCGCCAAGCTGAGCTACTCTCACGTTTCGCTCGTCTAGTTGCACTCGCTCCCGTTGTCTATGACTGCCCGACATGACGATTCGATGCGGTATTCGATCAGTCAGGCTGATAGTCGCCTCCGTCCTCCAATACTCTGATCCGCGCTGAACCAGCATCTGCACTTCAGATGTTCTAAACGAATGGCCGTTTAAAGCGACAGCTATTGCTTCAGCACAGCTCGTCTTGCCTGCTCCATTTGGGCCTACGAGAAGGTTTCGACGTTGAAAGTTAAGCTCTGCTGATGTAATGTTGCGAAAGTGATCGACTCTAGCAGCTAGAACTTCCACCGCTTATTTTTGCACGATAGGCATCAAAAGATAGACAAAAGAGCGAGAATCAGAGTTAGTAATGCTAGCTGCTCGGTTTGACTCGAGGAATTCGAAACGAACGACATCTGACTCTACACCGTCAATCCCATCGGCAAGAAGGTCTGGATCGAAGCTGATAGCGAACTCCTCATCAGAGAAGTTGACATCTATAACCTCATGTACCTGTCCAATCTGAGGAATTTTCACACTCAGTTCGCAAGCAGTTCCAGTTATCGTCATCCGCAACATCGAGGAGTTCCTTGCCTCTTTCGCCATTCGACGCAGCGTGCGAAGTGCCGATACCAGCTGCGAGCGATCAGCAAGCATGACTCTTGAGTAGGATACGTCCACAAGTCGTCGGTAGTCGCGGAAGGGCTCGTCAATAAGACGAGTCGCCAGAGTTGTTGAACCGACCGAGAAGACAGCCTCTCGCGCACCTATACGAACACTCAAGAGCTGATCAGCAGCTGAACCCGAGAGAATACGCTCCAACTCACGAACGGCTCTGGTTGGAATTACAACCTCACCAGTGTCGGTGTCATTTAGCATGTTGATACCAGCGATATCGCGAAGAGCCAGTCGTATTCCGTCGGTGGCTACGAGTCGAAGACCCTCCGGTGATGAGGCAAACAGCATACCTGAATAGATCAGATCACGAGTATCGTCACGACTCGCCGCGATCGCTACCTGTGATATTCCGCTGGCTAGTTCCACAGAGGGCACGGTGACCGCTGCTTGGTCTTCGATACCTAAGGGTGGAACATCAAACTCATTGAGGAGATTCAACGATACTTCTGCTCGGCCGGAGCGGAAGGATACCGTTGCATCCTCTACCACCACCTCCACCCGCTCACCGGGCAACGACTTCATAAGATCGACAGCTAGTGAAGCGGGTGTAGTAAAGTGTGTGTCCGATCCATCGACCGGAACTGTGGATCTAATAGACAAATCGCTTTCGCGTCCTTCTATCTCCAGCAACCCAGCCGCTACCGTCCAACGTAAGCCGGTGATGGACCCTCGAGAGCTCAACGCCCTTGATGCATTAGAGAGGGCCTCTGTGAGTGGCTCCCGGTCAGAGATGAATTGCACAGGCCGTCCTTTCTAGTTGATATCAATGTAATAGTAGTAATAGGGGTTCTGGATTGTGGATGAAACCTAGTTACCGCAGCTCATTACCTATTTTGTTGTGCACAAGTTCATGGTAATCGTCCACAGCATTGTGGAGAATCCTAGTGCTCTCAAGACGGGCGGTGAGTCCACCGAGATAGGATGTTGAAAACTCCTTGGTTATACACAAGACATCCACAAGGTTATCCACGTTGTCGCGCTGGATCACGAAGCAGTTTGAAGAGCTGATCTACTTGTTCGAAGGTTTCAATAGAGGTTTGCATAACGTTCTGCACCTTTTGTACAGCGTGAATAACGGTGGTGTGATCGCGTCCACCGAACTCTCTACCGATCTCGGGGTAGCTCAACTCTGTTAGCTCACGCATGATGTACATCGCGATCTGTCTAGCGATCGCGATCGGACGTTTTCTCGACTGTCCGAGGAGCTCTACAGGGGTTGTGTTGAAGAAGGTAGCGGTGACGGTGATGATCTCTCTAGGATCTCGCGGAGCTAGGCGCTGTGTGCTACTTATGAGGTCAGAAAGGACTATCTGAGCAAGATCAAGCGTGATCGGAACTTGGTTCAGGCTCGAATAGGCAGAGAGTCGGGTGAGGGCCCCTTCGAGCTCGCGAATGTTATCAGTGATGTTGGTCGCTATCAACTCGATAATTGATAGGTCAAGCCTGAAACCAGAGTCTTCTGCTTTGCGTTGCAGAATCGCAGAGCGAGTCTCTAGGTCTGGTGGTTGCACATCGGTTATAAGTCCCATGGCAAAACGGCTACGCAGACGTTCCTCAAGTGTAGCTATGGCTTTGGGTGAGCGGTCTGATGTGAGTACGATCTGTTTCTGTGCGCCGTAGAGGTAATTGAAGGTGTGGAAGAACTCCTCCTGAATCGCCTCTTTATTCTGAAGGAATTGGATGTCATCGACTAACAGTACGTCGCATTCGCGGTATCTCGCCTTGAAGTCAGAGGTCTTGTTACGTTGGATGGCATCGACAAACTCATTTAAGAATGTCTCTGTCGACACATACTTCACATACTTATCGCGATAGTTGTGTCGTAGGTAGTTGCCGATGGCATGAAGAAGGTGAGTCTTTCCTAGACCGGCCCCACCGTGAATGAAGAGAGGGTTATAGGAGGCGGCTGGCGTCTCTGCTACCGCTAGCGACGCAGCATGAGCAAAACGATTTGATGAACCAATAACAAACGCCTCAAAGGTGTAACGGGGATCAAAAGCAGAGGAGAGGCGGGATTTTGAATTGGCTTGTCGAGAGAGGTTCGGGTCAGATCCGAAGAGATCCCTCTCTCTCGACTCACCAGCTGAGACCTCTGCAGGAAAGGTAACACTTTCATTGGCTCGAACCTGTATGCGTACTGGAACCTGGTGACCGAGGGCCTCAGAGAACAGGGTTCCCAGTACCTCTCGATACTTTGTCTCTAGCCTTTCCTTGGCAAGAGGAGAAGGGGTGGCGAGCACCACCTCGTCTGTAGTTATCATGACGGGCGTGATTGAGATAAACCATGTCTTCCAAGCAGCCTCTCCGACGTGGTCGCGGAAGCGTTCTGAGATGCTGCTCCATAGATCCTCATGCTCTGGCACAAGGCCCTCCTCCCTTATCCACAGAGTTGTCAACCTGTGGATATGAACCTGTGGAAAACTGTTGCTATTCAGAGTAACGCACCATCATAGATGTGTTTCGAGCAGCTGTTGAGCACTTCTGAAAATTTCGTTTGCCAGCGCGGGAATAAGGATGGTTACGAACACCAGCTAATTACAGCGAAGGCGCTATGCTGTATGGGTTGAGTGGGCTGTCCAGGAGTGGACGGCGGTAAGGGAGATATTGTGAAGAGGACATTCCAGCCGAACAACCGTCGGCGATCTAGGAAGCATGGATTTCGTCATCGTATGGCTACACGAGCTGGTAGGGCTATTATCAGAGCTCGCCGAGGCAAGGGAAGAGCGCGTCTCTCCGCGTAGTCAGTGATCGAGCTTCGTTCTCTTCGAACCAGAGCAGAGTTTGCTGAGGTATTTGCCCACGGGACAAGGTGGCGCGCTGACTATGTCAACGTGGTTTTTCTCATTGACGGCGAGACATCCGCTGACTTCGGACCTCCTGGTGTGGCCAGACTAGGCATAGCTGTGTCTCGCCGCTTCGGTAACGCTGTCCAGCGCAATACTTTTCGTCGTCGTGTACGTGATGCCGTCAGGTACTCGAATCTACCAGCGGGAGGTTATTTCATTAGCCCGCGCCGTGATTCTGATGCCATCACGTTTGCAGGTTTGAAAGGCGATATTACTAGGCTGTCCGTTGAAGGACTCCGCTGCGGATTGAAGAAGGTGACGTAATGGGCGCTCAGAGGCTCTCACCTCTAAAGGTCCTGATAGTGAAGATGATCGATGGTTACCAGATCCTGAGGCGTGGGCGACCGTCCCCTTGCCGTTACCTTCCGAGTTGTTCCGAATACACCAAAGAGGCAATTGAAGAGCACGGAGGCGTTAAAGGGGTTTGGCTTGGCATTCGAAGGGTTGCACGGTGTAACCCGTTTGGCTCCAGCGGTTACGACCCGGTTCCTCCAAGGAGACATGCAACAAAACATGGGAGATAAGTAGCATAATGAACATACTCGGCGATATCTTACGCCCTCTTTTCGACCTACTTGCGGGTATAATTACCTTCTGGTACGCGCTAATACCGAGCTATGGTGTTGCGATAGCGCTCCTGACGGTCACCGTTATGGTGGCCATTTCACCACTCACCATCAAAAGCACAAAGTCGATGCTACAGATGCAGGCGATCCAACCAAAAATTAAGGAACTCCAGAAACAGTTTAAGGGAGACCGCCAGGGACTCGCCGAAGCACAACAGGCACTCTTCAAGGAGAATAAGGTTTCCCCTGCTGGTGGCTGCTTGCCTATGTTGCTCCAGTTTCCGTTGTTGATCGTGATGTATGACGTTATTCGTGGTCTCACAAACACCGTCAAGACCTCCCATGGAATAGTGGCGTCGCCTAAGTACATCATCCACTCAAGCCTCCTCTACAAGCACCTCGTTCTCGACCATGGTGTTATGAAGTTTCTAGGGTTGAACCTGACGCTTTCTGCGTTGCACCTGCATCTTGGTTTCTTTAATTCGCTGCCCTACTATCTGCTGGTCATTGCGTCAGTGGGTCTTCAATACCTCCAGATCAAGCAGATAACCGGTAAAAATCCCTCGGCTGCTGCAGCTAATCCGATGGCGTCCAAAACACAGCAGATCTCGACTCTGGTATTTGGGTTTATCTACCTTGACATTCCTGCTGGTGTCGTTGTTTACTTCCTGGTCTCTGGCATCTTCCGAGTTGTTCAGCAGGAGTTGATGTGGAGGCATGACCCCACACTTCGATCACACTCTCTAGAGGCGCGAAAGAAGGCTGCCGACGCGAAGCAGGGTCAAGTTATTGAGGCAAAGGAGATTGTACGAAGGCCATCTCCGCCACGGAATCTTCTCCGGCGACTGTTGCCTGGCGCCACTCCAGCCCTCTCGACCGACAATAATGCGAGCCCTATGGATCCACCAAAGCCTCGCCCTCGAGACAATCGTTCGAATAAAAAGAAAAAGCGTCGCTAGTTTTTGTACTAGCTGATGAGAGGGCTAAGCTGCCCACAAACGATAGACAAGGAGCTAACTGCTGCAATGGAGTGGATTGAGACCACTGGTAGAGATTTGAACGAGGCGAAAGAGCTCGCTCTCGAACACCTAGGTGTTGATGAGCGAGATATCGAGTTCGAAGTACTAGATGAAGGACGTTCCAGTTTTTTAGGATTCGGAAGGAAGTCGGCGCGGATCAGGGCACGACTTCGTCCTTCGTTCCCAAACCCTAAGCGGGAACGAAAGCCGCGACGCCCTCGGCAGACGACGTCTGCTGGCGCACCAGCGACAGAGTCGGTTACTGCGAGTGAGAAGATCGAAAAGCCCAAGACCGAGAGATCTCGGACGGAGAAGCCAAAGGAGTCAAGAAAAGTGGAATCAGAGGAGAACATCGCACCGCAGGCCGCGCATGAGGAGGTTAGCAGGGTTGAGCTTGCTAATGCTGCTCAGGAGTTTCTTGCCGGGCTCATGCATGAGTTTGGCCTATCTGGTGAGGTAACGGTTACCCATCTTGATGAGGAGTCGATGGAGCTCGAGATCAATGGCGAAGGTCTTGGTTCCTTGGTGGGTACTCGTGGAAGCGTGCTCACTGCAGTGCAGGAGGTAACTCGTTCCGTAGTTCAGACTCGAGCAGGTGAGGGAGCTGGTCGTGTCGGAGTTGACATCGCAGGCTATCGGCAGAGGCGACGTGAGGCGCTAGAGAAGTTTGCACGAGAGCAGGCCGAGAAGGTGCGAGAATCTGGTGAGGAGCTCGTCTTTGAGGAGATGTTGGCACCCGACCGCAAGGTGATTCATGATACTGTTGCTGAGATTTCGGGTGTCAGTACTCGGTCGGAGGGTGACGAGCCGCATCGATATGTGGTAATGTTCCGGGAGACTCTAGCCAGCCAGGAAACGAGCAATGACGGAGAGACTACAACAGTCGATTCTTAGAGCCCAGGATTGGGGCTTTATCGGTGGAGATCTCGAGCAACACCTCGATCATTCCCTGGCATTCGTAGAGATTCTTCATAGCCTAGATTTTGACAACCGATCTGGTGTCGATCTAGGCAGTGGAGGCGGACTGCCAGGGCTCGTCATCTTGACCTCTATGCAAGAGATCCAGTTGTCGCTCGTTGAGATCATGGGCAAGCGAGCCGCCTTTCTCGAAGAGGCAATTATGGACTTGGAGCTGGGTTCTCGAGCTCAGGTGGTTAGGGCACGTGCTGAAGAATTGGCACATGATCAGCACTTTAGAGAGCGATATTCATTCGTAACAGCCCGAAGTTTTGCTGGGCCCGGAGTAACGGCTGAGGTAGCAACAGGCTTCCTAGAGATTGGTGGCATGCTTGTAGTATCAGAGCCGCCGAACTCATCTGGAGAGCGTTGGTCTGCTGCTGGTCTTGATCGTCTTGGACTTCGTCTTAATGAGGTGCGCAAGGGAGCATTTAGCTTCGCTGTGTTGGTCAAGTTTCAAAACAGCCACGCTAGTTTCCCTCGGGTTGCAGGAAAGGCCTGGAAACAGCCGTTATTTTAGGGCCTCGGCGGGATATATTTACCGCGCGCTACCCTCCCCTATCGATCTCTCGGTTCTTTGTCTCGTCGGGATTGCTCCGAAGTGATTGGCTGACTCCTGCCGTGGCTTAGGCGCCAGTGGATAATAGTAGTCGACCAGGTGGTATGTGTACGAATTGACGTACGCTGTGGTTATGGAACGGCTCGAGATGTCGGTTGCGAAGCCAGTGATTGATTCACCTTGCGTGTTCCGTGATCTCGATGCCGTCGACAGTGACCTGGGTTTGGCGGGGTTTCGGAATTCCGGTTATCTGCTCTCACTTCCGGGTGGTGACACCAAGGCCTGTAGATCTAGTCTGTGGGTGGCGTTGGTTCGTTCGGGATCCTCGGATGTTATTGGCTGATGCGCATGCGATGATTCGTAGCTGCCATCAGGCTCCGATTGATCAGGTCATTGATTTCAGGTGAGTGGGTGAGTCGCTCTTGAGTCGTCAGTACTGACTTCTCTGGCGTTGATTGCACGCACAATCCGCGTTGAGCCAGAGTTGCGTTCTCACCGAAAGATTGATTTGATTGTCTTGGCTGTCGTCAGCGGTGGTTGCGGGTCGATCAGCTGCTTGCCATGTCTACATTTTTGTTTAGATAGGTCGCTTTTGTCGGAGTCGGGAGTAGGCGGGTTTCGCTAGAGATCCACGCGACTCGCTCAAGATCAACGACACTGATGATCGATGCAGAGCCCAGAGATCGCTGATTGCGTGAATCTGTTGTGGATGTTGCATGGCTGAACGCTTCGGAGTGTGTTGAGCTTTGCTATGAATAATTTCAAGTCCGGTTGATAATCGTGCTTCTTGCGGCAGCACGGTTGGTGCTGTCCCTCCCCCACCCTAGTTGTGTTTGTTTTCGCTCGTCCATCGTTGAGTTTGGGATATTCTAGAGTTTTCGATCGACGCTGCTGTTTTTGGAACTTAGCTAGGCGGTTGGTGTTGGTTGAGTACCTCTTGCTAAGGGGATGTCAACGATTTCCATTGGAGCTCAGGTTGATGGAGTGGCTCGTTCTTCAGGAGTTCGTGCTCCTCGTCGTGGTTTTTCCGCCGTAGTAATAGTTGGTTTCGATTAACGCATGTGTTTGTGGCTTCGATATTGGCTACGGGGCGCTCAACTGCCCTACGTTGTTGATTTCCCGTTGTCGGTCGGGATGTAGGGCAGGGACGATCATGCTAGGGTTGGGATGAGAGTTCGTCATGTGTGTTTCACGTGAAACAAAAGCGAGAGTCTTGATCTAGGTTTCACGTGAAACAGCAGTGGGAATCGAATTTCGCTCGTGGGAAAGGATGTAGTTGTGAGTCATGGAGCAAGGGTCATCGCTTTGGCTAATCAGAAGGGTGGGGTAGGGAAGACGACCACCGCGGTAAACCTCTCCGCATCGTTGGCTGAGCTGGGGCGTCGTGTTCTAGTCCTGGATCTGGATCCTCAGGGCAATGCAACCACAGGTCTGGGGGTAAGTCCACGTGAGTTAGAACACTCGGTATACGACGTGCTCATGAAGGATGAGCCGATTGAGAACGTGATAGAGGCTACCATTGTGGCTAATCTATTCTTATGCCCAGCCACTATAGATCTCGCGGGGGCGGAGATCGAACTGGTTTCGGCTTTCTCTCGCGAGCTTAGACTTCGAAGGTCATTGGATGGGGTTCGTGATGACTTTGACTACGTCATCATTGACTGTCCTCCTTCCTTGGGCTTGCTCACTATTAACGCACTTTCGGCGGCAAATGCTGTTATGGTTCCAATTCAGTGTGAGTATTACGCCCTCGAAGGTCTGTCCCAGCTTTTTCGGAATGTTGGACTTATTCAAGCGTCTTTAAACCCCGAGCTCACCATAGATTACGTGGTCATGACGATGTACGATGCTCGGACCAACTTAGCTGAGCAGGTTGTACGCGAGGTACGTGAGTACTGCGGTGACAAGGTCTGTAGTACTATAATTCCGCGCACGGTACGATTGTCTGAAGCGCCATCGTTTGGAAAGCCAATCACGGTGTTTGACTCTGGTTCTAGAGGAGCCATTGCTTATCGGCATTTAGCGAAAGAGGTCGTTGGTGGTTAGACAGTCTGGACTCGGGAAGGGGTTAGGGGCACTCATCCCGGTTCCCAATGAGAGGTATGCAGAGGGGCTCCAGGAGATTCCTATAGGGATGATTCACCCTAATCGATTTCAACCCCGCAAGGTGTTTTCCGATGAGGGTCTGGCGGCACTGGCGGCGTCGATCTCTGAACTTGGGGTATTGCAACCTATTCTTGTTCGAAGACAGGATGACGGGTTTGAACTCGTGGCTGGGGAGCGTCGTTGGCAGGCCGCTCAGCGCGCAGGGCTTACGACCATCCCGGCGGTTATTCAGGACAGGGATGACCTGGCGTCGCTTCAAGCGGCAGTGGTTGAGAATCTGCACCGCGAGGACCTGAATGCGCTTGAAGAGGCGGCAGCGTATCGACAGCTAATCGATGATTTCGGACTCACTCATGATGCTGTGGCCCAGCGAGTGGGTAAGAGTCGTGCGGCGATTTCGAATACGTTGCGACTACTCCAGCTCCCTTCAAGTGTTCAACGTCGGGTGGTTGATGGTACGTTGTCTGCAGGTCATGCCAGGGCCTTGCTTGCTTCTCCGGATCGGAAGCTACAGGAGAGGTTGGCCGACAGCATTGTTGATGGCGGTCTTAGCGTTAGAGAGGCGGAGGAGCTAGTTAGACAGACGCTGGCCGGAGTTGATGAAGAGGAATCCGGGTCTCCGCCGGTTATGGCAAAGATCAAGAGTTCCACCGGTTCGAATCTTCGACCGGCGGTAGTGCTCGAGGTTGAGCGACTGCTCTCTGAGTCGTTGTTGACTTCGGTCTCAATCGAGGTCAAGAAGTCTGGTGCAGGGGTGGTGCGTCTTGATTTTGCTGATCTGGGTGACCTTCACCGTATCGCGTCGTCGATTGTCGATCCCGGGTTCGAGTCTTAAGTGAAGGTTGTATCTAGGTTAAGCATGAGGGTTGTACACAGCTGTGCATAAGGTTGTGGATGAAGGTACGTTGGCTGCGTTAAAGCTTGTGAGACTGCTGTTCCCACCAGGCGAGGACTCGCCTGATAGCCTCTTCTTTTGATATCGGCCCCTCCTCGAGTTCCGTCTCCATGAGGAAAGCCAACGCCCGTCCTACCGGCTTAGACGGAGGTATCTGGAGGAGAGTCATGATCTCTGTACCGTCGAGGGCTGGTCGAAGTGAGGCGAGGGCGTCGGCTTCCTGGAGTCGTTTTACGCGCAGCTTGAACTCATCCATTCGGCGGGCCATTGCCAGGAGTTTGTACTGATTGCGAGTGGTGGCGTCGCAGACGGTCAGCTCATTAAGGTCTTCGTAGAGATCTCCGGCATCGCGAACATAGCGACGAACGGCAGAGTCGGTCCAACCGGCATCGTAGCCATGAAAACGCAGGTGAAGTCCTACGAGCTTAGAGACATCCCCAATGAGATCCTTCGGATATCGGAGCTCTGTGAGGATAGAGGTAGCCATCCGGGCGCCCACAACGTCATGAAAGTGGAAGGTTACACCGTCTGGCCCGATGGCTCGTGTTTTTGGTTTCGCGATGTCGTGCAGGAGGGCTGCAAGCCGCAAGCGAAGGCGGGGAGAACATTTCTGCACCACGGCGATGGTGTGCGCGAGGACGTCCTTGTGGTGATGAACTGGATCCTGTTCTAGACGTAGGCTCGCGAGCGCGGGTAGAAAGTTGATCGCCAACGGTGTGTCGACCAGTAGCTGCAGACCCTTGGTCGGGTCGGGAAGTACCAAGAGTCGACTGAGTTCATCCCGGATGCGTTCGCGCGAGAGGATGTCCAGGCGGGGAGCGAGTTTTTCGATAGCGACGATCATTCCTTCCGCTGGGGTAAGGTCAAAACGGGCGATGAAGCGAGCGGCCCTCAGCATACGGAGCGGATCTTCGCCAAACGAGATATCAGCGGAGAGAGGTGTGGCGAGACGGCGCGCCACCAGGTCGGCTACACCGTTGTAGGGGTCGATAAGGAGTGGTTCCGTAGCGGTTAATTCAATTGCGATTGCGTTAATGGTGAAGTCGCGGCGAGCGAGATCATCGGCGAGCGAGGTTGAGAATCGGACCTCAGGTTTGCGGCTAGTAGTCGCATAGGCTTCGGCTCGGTGAGTTGTGATCTCGAGTCGAGTGGAGCCTAGGGAACAAGCGATGGTGCCGAATCGTTCTCCAGCTCGGTTGATGGAGTGAACCATACCCGCTAGCGTTGTCAATATCTCATTTGGTTCAGCATCAGTGGTGAGGTCGACGTCGGAGACGTCCGATGTGGTTGGGCCAAGGAGGAGGTCGCGAACTATACCTCCTACGAGATAGAGGTGAAAGCCACGCTCGGCGAACCGTTCGACTACCGGCTTTAGTTCTCGAATAGTTGGCGCAAAACGATTGGGGATCACCAAAAGTACCTTCCTAACGTGGGTGGCGGACAGCTCAGCTTAACTGGGATAGAGCTAGTGGGAAGGCGGGTCGATGTCGTGATGGCGGAGTGCGGCGGATCGCATCCTGGAAAGCGCTGCTATTAGGTCCTTGTCGACGCTTCCTGCTGGCACCAGCTGGTCTGGCTTTCTTGAGGCGCCGAGAAGTGCCTCGATGGCTGCCACGGTGGATTCTGCGAGAGCGGCGAGGTCATAGCCTCCCTCGAGAAAGGCGACGGTTCTTTGCTTTGGCACATACTGGAGTGCCCATCTCGTAAAGTTAAAAAAATCATCACTGCTGTAGCCAAGGTCGGTAAGTGGATCGGCTCTATGTCCATCAAATCCGGCTGATATCAACATCCAAGTTGGCTCAAAGGAGGTGATGCTAGAGCTAGCGATAGATTCAAGAGCAGCCAACGCCGTCTGTCCGCTAGTACGCGGTGGCAACGGGATGTTGATGGTCAGCCCCACCCCCCTGCTCACTCCAACATCAGAGACCCTGCCGGTGCCTGGATACAGGGGGTGTTGGTGAATCGACACATAGAGCACCGACTGTTCACCGTAAAAGATATCCTGAGTGCCGTTGCCGTGGTGAGCATCGATGTCGACTATTAGGACCCGTTCACCCTGGTCTACGAGTGTCTTCGCGGCAATGGCGATATTGTTGAAGAGGCAAAATCCCATCGATGTGTCTGCGGTGGCATGGTGTCCTGGAGGGCGCACGGCAACAAAGGCTGCATCGCCCTCTCCTCGCTGAAGACGAGCTATTGCATCAAGCCCAGCGCCGGCTGCAAGTAGGGCGATATCGTAGGACTGATATCCGACTTGAGTATCGGCGTCGATAGGTCCGCCTCCCATAAGACAGAGCTGACGGATCTCCGCGACATGGGACCCGTTGTGGACTCCAGTGACGGCAGCGGCGCTCGCTGGTGTTGGTTGAAACCGAACTATACCGTCTCCAAAACGGTCAAGGACCGACGTGATAACCTCAAGCCGACTCGCTGATTCCGGGTGATAGAGACCGGTGTCATGTTCGAGGTATTCGGGATGGGTGCCGAACAGAACGGTCATACCCACATGCTACCGGTTGGCTTTCAACAGGCGGCGCAGAGAGTTTTGCAGCCAATTCGATGTCGGCAACTAGGGTTTGCATGAAGAGTCCAAAGTATGGTGACAACTCAAGAAAGGACCGTTGACGCTAGTTGGCTGCGCTGAGAAGTGTCGGTGGTATCCAGGTTCGATATTCGCCGTGGTATGGGAATTTGCAGGCGGTGCTAGTTACGGTGCCACCACAGGTCTGGGTCCGTAACCCAGAGATCCTGATGCGTGCGATGGCCGTCGGAAGGGAGATGGGATACTCACGTTTTTTGGTTCAAGCCACAGGGGTCACCCAGAAGGCGGTGCTGCTTGACTCTGGCTTTCAGGAGGTTGACCGGCTCCATGTGCTTTTTCGCAGGAGTACGCTGAACCTACCTAAGGTTCCAGAGTCCGCTGGCTCAGCTCGACTTCAGCGAGCGAGCTCGCTGCACGTGGACGAGGTTATCCGCGTTGATAACGCTTGTTTTGAGCCATTTTGGGCCATGAACCCACTTGCGCTCTCGGAGGCGGTTGCGGCTACACCAAGAAGTCGGTTTAGGGTTATGACGGTAGGCGACTCTGATGTTCTTGCGGGCTACGCTATCTTTGGCCTAGGTGGCGGTGAGGGTTATCTCCAGAGGATTGCGGTAGATCCTCACTGGCAGGGGCGCGGATTCGCGACCCGGCTTATCGTCGACGGATTACGTTGGGCCAAGAGGTGGAGAACACGGCGAGTTGGAGTCAATACACAACAGCGTAACGAGAATGCCCTCAGGCTCTACCTCAAGCTCGGTTTCGAGTTACAGGCGGAGGGTATCTCAATTTTTGAGCCTGCTCCGTCGTAGCGTTCCCATTATTACCCTGGTCTTGTTGTTGCTCGTGCCACGGGTGGAGGGGCAGCTTGCCTCCTCAAAGGGTACGCTTAGGTTGACCAACGATGTCGGAGTGCAGATTGGCGCCAAGCCGATCTCAGTCGATTTTTCTTGGTCGGGGCGATCTTCTGGTGTGGAGGCGTTCCTGGTGGTCTACCCGAGCACCTCCTCGAGGTATCAACTTAGCCAGACGCTTCGATCGGGTCCGAGTGGATCTCCTCTGGCACTGTCTCGACCACATTCTTTAGCCTTCCTCGCAACTCCGCACGGCTATCGACTCAGTTCTCACATCTTTTCCGCCATATCTTGTGGTGCTGCCTGTGCTGGCGTCTACCCAGTAGAGCTCCGGCTTGCTAGTAGCCAGACTGGAGTGACGCTAAGCCAAGTCATAGTCGGGGTTCCGTATTTCCCATCGAGCAGTTCCATAACTACACCGCTTGGTGTGGCACCTATATTGCGGATGCAACTGTCCACACCCTCCAAGCAGCTTAGGGCTGCATTGTCACGGTTGTCGAGCTCGACGGCGGCGGCGACGATCTCGTTGGCTGGGTCGGTTGGAACGTCGATAGCCACCCAGAAAGGGTATGCCAGATTGTTGGGGTCCGCCAGCCTGCATCAGCGTATCCTCTCGCCATATGCAGTGCTAGCGCCAAACTGTGCCAATCTCGTCGTATCGCCGCTGATCGGTCTGGAGTCGCGGCTCAAGCTTTCCGGCCAGATAAACGGTACAGAATCGAGAACCGCCGTATTCGCCCAGGCTCCAACGCGCCTTGAGCTGGGTGAACTCCGTCGCGACAAGATCAACACTACCGTGGTGCCTGATGGTGTTCTGAGCCAGCTCGCCTCCGTCCTCTCGGTCTCTGATCCAGCGTATGTCCACGGCTTGGGATTGACAGTTTTGGGATCTAGTAGGCAATTGAGTGCCGAGTTTGCTAGCGCAAACACACCTGGAGGCTATCAACGCCTGCTCGCTGATCTTGCGCAGTTCTATTTTCAGGCCCCAGCACAAAGTGGGCGAGTGGCGACGATGGAGATCGATCTCACCACAGCCGCCCAGGTAGCGGGGGCTACGACGGTACTAGAGCGACTTCAGGGGACTCCTATCTTTAGCATGATGACGGTAGCAACAGCGGCCACACTGCCCAGTAGCCATATCTCTCAATCTGATCTTCGCCTAGCCTCGGCGCCAAAGAGGCACTGTACGATTACGTCAAAGGCAGTGCGTCAAGGGCTTACTCGCCTCGGTGCACTCGCCTCAGCGGACACCGGCTCGCGATCCGGACTAGAGGGTTTGGTCGGTCTTGCTCAACTAGCAACCTCTGGCAATAAGGCGATCGGTCAGCGTGCGATATCGCTGTTGGACCAGCAGGAGCGTGGACTTCTAGCACAGGTGCAACTCGTGGGGTCGAAGACCATTACCTTGACCTCTCACAGCGTCTCTGTGCCGCTAACGTTGTCATCGAAGTTGCCGTTTCCTATTGGAGTGCAGCTCTCGATTCGCTCATCGGAGATCACCTTCCCAAAGGGATCAAGACGGGTTATTAAGTTGCGCCGCGGAACTGCCACCGTATCGCTGCCTGTGGTAGTGAAGGCGCTTGGAACCTTTGCGGCTTCAGCGGTGGTGTCAGCACCAAATGGAGCGGTGCTCGTTACCAGCAACCTTACGGTCCATTCGACCGGATTCTCGACTGTGGGAGTCGTCCTGACGGTAGGGGCGGCGCTGGTTTTGGTCTCGTGGTGGGTTCGCACCGCGCGCCATCACCGCAAGAAGACGAGCGACTAGTGTTTGCACAACTCAAGAGACTGCTGTTTGGAACCCGTGAGTCGGCGAGCCAAAATGCTGCACTTCTGGCGGCCGGGACCCTTACCTCCCGGTTGACTGGGCTGGTTCGGCTGGTAGCGCTCGCTGTAGTACTTGGGGTACGCCCATTGGCAGATGCCTACAACCTGGGCAATAATACGCCAAATATGCTGTATGACCTGCTATTGGGGGGCATAATCTCGTCTACATTGCTGCCCGTCCTCTCTGCCCGTTTCAGTGTTGCGGGACGTCGTCTGGGGGCAAAGTCGCAGGCAACGATATTGACTCTCGGTATCGCTGGTCTGTTGATCGCGACGGTTATCTTCGAGCTATTGGCACCAGCGATCATTGGCCTGTACACGATCGCCAATCACCATGGCTATGCGGTTGCCCAACGTGAGTTGGCAACAGAGCTGTTGCGACTTTTTGCTCCACAGCTCTTTTTCTACGGTGCGATCTCTCTGTTCACGGCGGTGCTCAACTTGCGAGGGAACTTCGCCTCAGCAGCATTCGCTCCGATAGCGAACAACGTCGTCTCGGTATTGTCTTTGGTGGTATTCGCTGCTGCCTACCCAGGTGCAAATCTAAACGTGGCCCTTTCCCATCGCGATGCTGCACTTATCCTTGGACTCGGCTCGACCGCTGGTGTTGCCGCACAAATGTTGGTTTTACTACCGGTGATGTTTCGATTGGGAGTCGAGTTCCGCCCCTCGTTTTCGTTCCGTGATCCTGCGGTCAAGGAGATGTTTACTCTCTCCTCGTGGACCGTTGGTTTTGTGGTTGCGAACCAGGTGGCGGTCTTCGTGGTTCAGGCGATTGCTGACCCACGACCTGGCTACATCAGTGCCTATAACTACGCCTACCTCTTCTTCCAACTCCCGTACGCGATCGTATCGCTCTCGATTATGACAGCCCTGCAACCGCGGCTCGCCAGGCTATGGGCGGTTAACGATAGGCTCGGCTTTGCGACCAACCTCTCGCGTGCGTTGCGAGCGAGCGTTGCTATCACACTGCCACTCGCGGCGATTATGTTGGTGGGTGCTCCAGTGGGCCTCGATATTGTGCTTCGATACGGCGCGGTTAGTCTGTCTGGGGTACGTTTGACAGCGGTAGCGCTTGAGGGTTTCGCGGTTGGACTGCCTGGTTTTGCGCTATTTCTCTCGATCGTGCAGGGGCTACAGGCAACCCGGAATGCACGAGTGGTATTCGTACTCTACCTGGTGGAGAACGGCCTCAATATTCTGCTCGCCTTTTTGCTCGTTAATAGGTATGGCATCGTTGGACTAACGGTCTCGTTGTCGGCTGCCTATACGGTTGCTGCGTTGCTCGGCCTTGTAGTTCTACTCCGGATGCACGCCATCCGGGGTCTCTCGGATATGGTTCGTGTGTGGCTACGCCTTGGAGTCATCGGAGCAGTGCTGGCGGTGGTGCTATGGAAGACGCTGCCGTCAATTAATGCCCACCGAAGTTTCGGATTCCTGCTCCAGACCTTGGGTGCGTTGTTGATCAGTGCAGGCATATTTGTGGTTCTGAATGTACTCGCAGCTAGACTTAGCCGCCAGGGAAGGGAGATCCATAGATGAGTGTCGCGGTGGTGGTAGATTCGGCATCCGATCTGCCTAATGAGCTTGCTGATGCCTTGGGTATCAGGCGTGTGCCGTTGACTATCAGTCTTGGCGGAGTCGACTACAAAGATGGTAGCGAGCTTTCTCGTGAGAAGTTTTGGGAGCTGGTACGCTCATCGAGTGAGTTGCCAAAGACGGGTGCCCCATCACCATCACAGTTCGACACCGTCTTTAGCGAGGAACTCGATGCCGGCGCGAGCCACGTAATTTGTCTCACTATGACCAAGGATCTCTCTGCGACCTATCAATCGGCGGTCACTGCGGCTAGCGCATACTCGAACCGGGTATCGGTGTTCGATACCCGGACACTAACCCTTGGCGAGGGCTTGATAGCGGTGGCAGTAGCGACGGCGGCGCAAGCCGGAGCTGATGCCGAGGAGTGTCAAAGGATCTGCACCTCGGTGATTTCAAGGATTGTCACCTTTGGAACCCTTGACACCCTCGAAAATCTTCGCAAAGGTGGCAGAATTGGTGCTGCAAGTGCGCTCTTGGGCACCTTGATGTCCTTTAAGCCCTTGATCGAGGTGCGCGACGGTGGGATCGAGGCAGCTGGACGTGTTCGTACCCGTAAGACCGCTATAGCATCACTGTTGGAAAAATTTGATCATCGGGGACCCTACGAGCGTGTTGGGCTAGTTCACGCAATGGCAACGGATGTGGAGAGCGTGCTGGCGGAGCTTCGCGCAGCGACAGGGGTCGATGATGTCGTGGTCTCGGTCATGGGTGCGACTATCGGAACGCATGCTGGTATCGGAGCACTCGGCATCTCGGTGGTTCTGCAGGAACCCAAGTAGGCTAACTGTGAGGAGGAAGGTGCATGGCTGACTATCACGATGAAGCGGAGAGACAGCGTGACATAGCGTCGCGCGCAACCGAGTGGGTCGACGAAGCTACCAAGTTTTTGCAAAACAGAGCGGTGTCGCCGCTGTTTTGGATCGCCCGGGCTATCATCTTTGGCCTTTTGGGGCTGGCGTTGGTGGTGGTAGCAGGCGTCTTGGCCGTCGATACCCTCGTCAAACTGCTCGACGCCTACCTCTTCGCGGGCAGGGTGTGGATCACCTACTTCGTCATCGGAGGCATTGCACTGTTGGTCTCACTCGTTGCCTGGAAGAGGATGGGTAAGTATCGTATGCCAGCAGCCAACACCTCTGCGTAGTCAGGACAGAGTGGGAATTATGAGATCCGTGGATTGGTTGTGGATTTCAGGCCCAGAGCTAAACGTTGAATGCTGAGTTGTGGTTATAGACCAGCGGTGGCAAGCCGCGGGTGCACACTGCAAGCAACAAGTCAACGAGGATGAAGCTAGCGATCGAGCAAGCGGTTTAGATAGAACGAGGACAGCAGTGACAGAGCACGTAAGGGTAGTGATTATTGGTTCAGGACCGGCGGGGCTGACGTCGGCCATCTACGCAGCGCGAGCCGACCTACAGCCAGTGGTACTAGAAGGCGAGCCGTCCTCCACCTCTGACCAGCCTGGGGGCCAACTCATGCTCACAACGGAGATCGAGAACTTTCCTGGCTTTGTCGATGGAATCCTTGGTCCGGAGCTGATGGCGAACTTTCGCGGGCAAGCTGAGCGCTTTGGGGCTAGAATTCACGCCGCTAAAGCAGCGCGAGTCGATCTAACGGGTCAGCACCCGATGATATGGGCCTCCGACGCATCAGAGGAGGAGCCAACCTACACTGCTGACGCCGTGATCGTTGCAACCGGAGCTCGATCCCTTATGCTTGGAGTGCCTGATGAGTTGAGATTGGTGGGTCATGGGGTTTCAACGTGCGCAACTTGCGATGGGTTTTTCTTCCGTGGGCACCGCATTGCTGTAGTCGGCGGGGGAGATTCGGCACTTGAAGAGGCGTTGTTCTTGACCAAGTTTGCTGAGTCGGTGACCATCATTCATCGCCGTGATCGACTGCGGGCGTCGAAGATCATGCAGGATCGTGCCTTGGCCAATCCGAAGATCTCTTTCCTTTGGAACCGACAGGTGGCAGAACTCCACGAGGAGGGAGGGTCGCTGGTTGGAGTGACGACCCACGATTTGGAGAGCGGCAGTGATGAGAGACACGCTTTCACCGGCTTGTTTGTCGCAATCGGTCATGCTCCAAACACCGACATCTTCAAGGGACAACTTGAGATGGATGATCTTGGTTACATTATTACCCAGCCTGGTTCGACGGCGACCAGTGTTAGCAGCGTATTTGCGGCAGGCGATGTGCAGGACCATATCTATCGTCAGGCGATTACTGCAGCTGGTTCAGGGTGTCAAGCTGCGCTGGACGTGGAGCACTACCTAGCCGCCCACGAGGCGTGAGGAATAGTTACTCATCGATGACGTTGTTAGTTGCATATGCAAGTAATGTTGCAGAATGGAGAATGGAATGAGCGTGGAGATTCTTGAATTGAACGATCAAAACTTTGATGAGCGTATCAAGGCTTCGGATACGCCGGTTCTAGTAGACTTCTGGGCAGAGTGGTGTGGACCGTGCAAGATGATGGCTCCGATTCTCGACGAGATAGCCGAGGACAAGAAAGGGCATCTGGTGATCGGGAAACTGAACGTGGACAATGCGCTGCAGGTGGCACGGAAGTTCGAGATCATGAGCATCCCGACGCTGATGCTGTTTCGCGACGGGGAACCAGTGAAAAGGATCGTCGGAGCGATGTCGAAGAAGGCGCTTCTCAAGGAGCTGGATCCAGTCCTAGCTGGATGAACGCTGGCGGACCAACGTCCGTAGCTCCACAGTCAGAGGCCAGCCTGGCCGATGTGGCGATGCGGCTGGCCAAGCTCGGGTTCAGTGCGGCTGGGTCCGGACTTGGTGAGCTCGCAGAGGCACTCGTCGCTTTTCAGTCATCTCGCGGAATTCCTGAGACCGGTGACTGTGATCTCATTACCTGGAGAAGCCTGGTTGAGGCCGGTTTTGCTTTTGGGGACCGAGTACTCTATCTGCGTAACCCAAGTTTTCGTGGTGACGATGTCGCTTGGCTTCAGGAACGGCTCGGAAACCTTGGGTTCGACCCTGGGCGGGTGGATGGCATCTTTGGCCCACGGACTCGTGATGCTTTACAGGATTTTCAATCGAATGTAGCACTCCCTGCAGACGGGATCTGTGGAGGGGCTACGGTTGATGAGTTGCGACGTGTCTTTGGACGCAGCAGCGAGCACATTCATGGTGTTAGGGAGCGTCAGCGACTGAGGATTCGAACCAAACCTTTGACCGAGGCCTCGGTGGCGGTTCTTGGTGCTCTCCCACTCGAACCGCAGGCTGATCTGCTCGCGCAGCGCCTCCGAGCACGGGGTGCAAGAGCTGTAGCTGTAACTGATGCAGACCAGTCCCACCTCGCCTCTATCGCCAACAAGAGAGAACTTGATCTGGTGACATACCTAGACTTCTCAACCTCAGGGCTGCAAGTGGCTTACTACTCGGGATTTCGTTACACGTCACCAGCGGGAATGTTGCTGGCTCAGATGGTAGCCGCTGGCCTTGGTGCTCTCCAGCTCCCGGTTATGGTCAACCTTCGAGGAATGACTCTGCCGATCCTGCGTGAAACGAGGATGGCAGCGGTCTCGATCGC
This sequence comes from Ferrimicrobium acidiphilum DSM 19497, assembly GCF_000949255.1. Classification (NCBI taxonomy): domain Bacteria; kingdom Bacillati; phylum Actinomycetota; class Acidimicrobiia; order Acidimicrobiales; family Acidimicrobiaceae; genus Ferrimicrobium; species Ferrimicrobium acidiphilum. The sequence goes on from NZ_JXUW01000016.1 coordinate 51,298, forward strand.
TCTCGACCACCCCAACAGATGGATTATTCTCGGTCCTGAGGTGGTGGAGTCGGTCGCAGAGTCGATCGAGCGCTTTCTAGTTAACCCTGATTCAGTGGTGTAGTGGCTGAAGTGGCCAGCAACTCGCTAAGAGCGCGCGCGGGCGTAGTCGTTCACCATCTCCTGCGCTACACCGTCACGGAACTGCTTTGGCGGAGACTTCATGAAATAAGCTGATGGTCCAAGAAGGGGTCCGCCCTCGCCACGGTCAAGGGCAATCTTGGCGCAGCGTACCGCATCGATGATCACTCCAGCACTATTGGGGGAGTCCCAGACCTCGAGCTTGAGTTCGATGTTGAGAGGAACGTCTCCAAAGTTACGGCCTTCAAGGCGGATATAGGCCCATTTGCGATCCTCGAGCCATGGAACATGGTCGGACGGTCCGATGTGGACATCATTGGCTTCGATGCCGTGGTCGATCTGGCTTGTGACCGACTGTGTCTTGGAGATCTTCTTCGATTCCAAGCGTTCGCGCTCGAGCATGTTCTTAAAGTCCATGTTCCCACCGACGTTAAGTTGATAGGTGCGGTCGATGACGAGCCCTCTATCCTCGAAGAGTCGAGCTAGGGTGCGGTGTACGATCGTGGCACCGACCTGACTCTTGATGTCGTCACCCACGATCGGGACACCAGCGGCCGTGAACTTGTCTGCCCACTCTGGGTCGGACGCGATGAATACCGGAATAGCGTTAACGAACGCTACTTTGGCGTCGATGCAGGCCTGAGCATAGAACTTCTGCGCCTTTTCGGAGCCAACTGGTAGGTAGGCAACGAGTACGTCGGCGCGTACCGCGCGAAGCGTCTCGACGATATCCACAGGCTCCACCGGAGACTCCTCGATGGACTCTCTGTAGTACTTGCCAAGACCATCTAGGGTTGGTCCTCGTTGAACGGTGACCTGACTCTCTGGAACCTCAGAGAACTTGATCGTGTTATTGCGCCCGGCGAAGATAGCCTTTGATAGCGGAACTCCTACCTTCGTCGCGTCAACGTCGAAGGCGGCGACAAACTCTAGATCACTGACGTGATAGTCGCCGAGCTGGACATGCATCAGCCCTGGAACCTCATCCTCTGGACTTGCATCCCTATAGTAGTGCACCCCTTGGATGAGTGAACTGGCGCAGTTGCCCACACCAGCGATAGCTACGCGTACTTTTGACATCCGTCTCCCCGTTTCCTTTCTTGTTACCTACCGCGAAAGCGTATGTTGCTCTCGAAGATCTTTAAGCTCACGCTCGATCCACTGCAATTCGGCATCGAGGCGATATTCGAGACCGTCTTTGACGTGGCGAAGTCCTACTGAACTAGCTGAGAGTTTACGCAGTACATCCACCCGCTCTTTGACTATGGACACTCGTTGTTCGAAGAGCCCAAGGCGCTCAGTCTCGCTCAACCGAGCCGAGAACGCCAGGGCGACCCAGAAGGTGCGATCATCGTCAATGGCTAGGCGTCGCAGCAGCTGAAGCAGTTCCTCTTCACCTGTGGTTGTTATCGCGTAGACCTTGCGATTACGACGGCCAAGCGCTGGCTGATCGCCACGCTGAAGCAGTGCGAGTTCAGCCGCGAGAGCTCCGGAGAGCTTTCGAGAGTCGATCTGGGCCATCGAGGCGCCACCAACCTCTGAGCGAATGAGTCCACGGCGTTCGAGCTTGGCCAACGCAGGGTATAGAGATCCCCATGACATGGTCATGAGAGCACCAAAGGTGGTATCAATACGCCGTTTGAGTTCATATCCGTGCATGCGTTCGTCGGCCAAGAGGCCTAGAAGGAGCAGCTCGGTGGCTGATCCATTGGAATGGGAACTAGCACGCATGCAACCAGTATAGCTGGCAGAAATAACTTTACAATATACCGATACGCTATATCTAGTTAGACAGTGAGCATCCACTCGGTAACGAGTGGAGCCGAAGCCATAGCGCATTATTAGCAGCTGATGACCAGCTTTGGCTGGCCGATCGGGGCCATCGGCAGATGCGGCGAAGCACTCTCAGAGCTGACGCGATTGTCTGGATATGACGAGTTGCTGCTCGATCGCGGCCAAGGCAGCACCGGTTGCGCTCCCGAAGCTGCTATGGGTGAGTGGAGAACGAGTATATCTAATGAGGAGCGCGAGAGTGCGCCTATAGCTGCACGGCCATACTTGACGTCCTGCTCGTCTAAAACAGCTGTTCGGTGGTACGCTGGGTTCATGTCCGAACTCTTTGCGCAGATGCCGACCGCTCTCGAACTTGCTGAGAGCATCCGATCTCTTCAGGTCAGTCCAGTTGAGGTGCTTGAGTGGGTCGCTGGACGAGTGGATGAAGCCAATCCACGAGTAAACGCTATTATCTGGTCCGACTATGAGGAGGCCAGACAGAAGGCGGTCGCGATGGCGAGCGAGTTGGTTCATAGTGGGGATGTCTCGCTACCTCCGTTCTTCGGAGTCCCACTCCCGATCAAAGATCTCACCGACGTGAAGGGGTGGCCCGCAAGCTATGGGTCGCTCGCCTCCTCCGAGGATCTCAAGGACGAGAGTGATCTGGTTGTCGAGGGGTTCGAGCGCGCTGGATTTGTCCTCTTCGGCAGGACCAACGCTCCTGAGTTTGGTCCAATTCCTGTGACCGAGAACCTGCGCTACGGGGCGACTCGGAATCCTTGGAACCTAGAACTCACCCCAGGAGGTTCGAGCGGAGGAGCGGCAGCGGCGGTAGCGTCGGGAATGTTTCCGGTCGCACATGGCAACGACGGTGGCGGGTCGATCCGAATTCCAGCCTCGTGTTGTGGATTAGTGGGTCTCAAGGTTGCGCGGGGAAGAGTCCCTTCTCGCACCTTGTCATGGGAAGGAGGGTCTGTCGAGGGTGTCTTGAGTCGAGATGTCGCCGACACTGCGGCTATCCTCGACCAGATTGCTGGTCCTGATCCGCTGCAGTGGTACAACGCTCCTGCTCCTTCGCGACCGTTTGCCTCCGCCCTTGAGACTGATCCAGGTCGACTGCGAGTAGCTATGGTCACGACGGCGCCCTTTGATTTACCGGTGGATCCAGAGTGCTTGCGAGCAGTTGAGTTGACTGCTCAAACTCTCGAGTCGCTTGGTCATAGCATCCAGCCAGCCGAGTTGCCTAATGTGGATGCGTTTTTGGGGCCGTTCCTAAACGTGGTAAACACTGGGCTCGCAGGGTACCGTGAGATCGACTGGGCGCACACCGATCTCCATATCCAACGCAATCGGGAGGCGGCCATGGCGGTATCCAGTCTCGACTACGTCCGGTCCGTCGGTGAGCTCCAGCGATGGACGAGAGAGTTTTTGCGGCAGTGGGGTAGTGACTTCGATATTCTGCTTAGCCCGACGATGTCTATCCAGCCGCCGCGCGCGGGGGCGGTGCTTGAGGAACTCCACGCATCCGGGGATACTTCGAGTTCCTCGTTGACGGTTCTGCAGATGGCTGTCTTTACCTCCGCCTTCAACATGACCGGCCAGCCTGCTATCTCACTGCCGGTGCATATCACCGAGACAGGTGTCCCCGTGGGCATCCAACTGGTGGCGGAGCCCTGGGGAGAGCTTACGCTTATCGGATTGGCTGCCCAACTGGAGCGCGCGATCGGATGGCGCGAGCGCACACTACCGTCCTTCTGATCTCTGGACGCGCTGAAGCGAGTAGTTACAGATCCAGCATCAATCTGTAGTAGCGGCGGAGTTGCCGTCCTTTGCGGCTTCAACTCGACGCTCTTTATCGGCGGCTCGGATTGCACGATTGGGTCGCCCAAAGGCGAAGTATAGAGCTCCGATGACGACGATGATGGCATCGACCAACAGCGTTAACCAGTCGAAATTAAAGAGCGCTCCGCGTGGAGAGGTAAGGCCAGTGGGGGCGACGATGTTGACTATCATCCCAACGCCATAGATGAGACCCAAGATCGCGACCGGGTAGCTCCATTTACCAAGCTGGAAGGGGCCCTCGGGGCGCCAGCCACGGATTCGCGCTATCAGATAGGCGAGCACCACCATCTGGAAGGAGATGTAGATCCCGGATACACCAAAACTCACGAGCGCTGACAGCGCGTTGACGTGGGCGGGATAGGTGATGAATCCGATATGAATCGGCTTCGAGGGAGTGTAGTGAACGAGTAGTGATAGCAACTCAGGGATTACGGCTGCTAGCAGGATAGCGGCCACCGGGGTCTTGCGTCTGGGGGAGATGCGGCGAAGCACGCGATGCCCAGGGACGGCGCGATCTCGGGCGTACGAGAAGACAAGGCGTGCGCCCGCCCCCTGGACGGCGAGGCCACACGAGAAGAAGGCGAAGCAGATCACGAACAGAATTAGGTCTTGGAAGAACTTGGCCGAGATCGCGCTCTGGAGAATGGCTGGGACCCCTTGGGTGGCCGCGAGCGCAAAACCCTTTGGTCCAGAGGGTATAGCTAGACTCAGCGCCCCAACGAGGATCATCGAGACGATACCTCCGAAGATGAGCGCGGAGATCATTGCACGAGGAACGTGGCGAGAGGCGTTAACCACCTCTTCAGCGACATCGCCGGCACTCTCAAACCCGTAGAAGATGTACACCGGACCAAGAACGGCGATCAACGCAGCCCCAGCCCACCAGTTGCCACCGAAGTTAACCCCTAATGGGCTGGACTTCAAATGGGTAGTACCTTGAGTGGTGAAGAGATAGCCGAGGGAATGGTGGGTGGCAAAGGCTATCAGGATAATGGCTAGACCGACGGTTCCTAGAACCTCGAACCAGGTGCCAATCCGTGAGATCGACCCGAGGAAGCGAACACCATAGACGTTGAACAGGGTTTGCCCAACCAGGTAGAGGGTTGAGATAAGCAGGATCGTGTTGGGTGAGGTGCCATTGAGATGGGTTCCAAAGAGGTTGTTGATAAGGTCAGCGAAGTAGCTCGGTACGCCGGTGTCGACCGACGCTACCGTAATGATTAGAGCCCAGCCATACATCCATCCAACCCACCAACCGTAGCCAGTGCCCATCAGTCTCTTGCTCCACTGAAATAGCGCCCCAGCGATCGGATAGCTAGATCCGAGTTCTCCGAAGATGAGGGCGACGAAGAGCTGTCCGATTACGACCAAAGGGATGAGCCAGATGAAGGCTGGGCCAGCGGTACCAAGACTGAGAGCGTAGAGAGAGTAGATTCCAACTACCGGCGAGAGGTAACAGAAGGCGATCGAAAAGTTCTCAAAGAGGGTCATGACCCTCGAGAGCTCCTGGCGATAGCCGAGTTCTGCGAGACGAGCCTCGTCAGTTTGCGGCTTTTTGCCGTCGTTGTTCTCCATCTTTCCCCCCAAGAAGCCACGGAAACTGCTCCTACTTTAGACGAGATTATGGTCGTGGGTTGACATCTGAGGATTGTTTTGTAATGTTTTGAACAAAGTACTTAGATGTAACGGTTGCCAACGGATGGCGGACGTGTATCGAGCCCGGGTGCAGTCGGAGTCGAGCTTGGAGATGCTTCGTGTACTGTAATCGACCAAGTCGATCCAACTTTTGTACCCGCTGGCCGAGGACCTGGATGAGAGGTTGGCTGCGTTGGTCGATTGTTTTCAGCTGGACTGGCTCTGGCGTGTGCAAGAAGCCATTGGAGGTGATTCGACAGAGCAGACCCGAGCTTAAGCCCGGTCTATGGGAGTGGGGTCGAGTGATCCCCGTTTTGACCGAAACTTAAGCTAGAACGAAGCTGCGAGCATACGCGAGAGCATGCCCCCGCGGGGGAGCCGCTATCTGTTCCAACACGTTACTGCGCCGGTGCTCGCCATGTCTCTGTAGGCACTGACTTGACCAACGTAATTGATGGGTTCGCAGATGTGACAACAGGGTCAGCTACCAACCCCAAGCAGAGGAGTTGGCTTAGATCTGCAAGGAGATTCGCGAAGAATCTTCTGTCATTCAGCAACAAGCATCGCGGGATCTAGGTCTTGGCTTTCCAAGTTGGTAGAAGGGGCCAGAGTGGACGACCAACTTGGCACAAGACGTCATCAATGAACGCCCAGCATCGACGTTCGCTCTCGTGTTCTGGGTGAGCCATGCGAGATGGTATTGGCTCGATCGTTGATAGTGTCATGGTATGGATATCGATCAGCAAATCATCGACGCAATGCTTGAAGAGGTGGGCAACGATTCCGTGCCCCTTTCTGAGCTAGTTGCCCGGCTATGTCTCCGCCAGGATCTGGTCACGGTCCTCGATGGAGTATCGCCAGATGAGCTAGCATCTGCGATTCGAGATGATGTCGAGGCGACGAGTCAGTTTTGGTTCACTGACGATGAGGTGGTCGTAGCCATAGAGACGATGCTAGATGGCATCCGACTTAGCCACTGGGTGACCTCTGTTGAGCTTAAAAACCAGGTCTTGACGGTCTATCCTGACTTAGCCATTTTGGACTGCGATATGATCGATTCGATCTCGTTGCATGGCGGTGGTGAGCTCGAGTTTGTCGCATCCTCGGACATCGAGTTAGACGATGGCGAAGAGGTAGAGCCAACTTTCTTCTACAGAGGTCGAGAAGGTTGGCTGGACGGTATCGACGAGCCATCACTCGTGATCTTGTCCCGTCGCGATGGTGTGGCGTTCATCCAGCCGGGTGAGATCGTTGGGGATGGTGCCGACGAGGCACAGGCGATTCGACAGGTTTTCGACGAAGGATGTAGCGCTCCGGAGGATGCGCTTGACGTGGTCGGAGTCCTGCTTGAGGTACTTGCACGGAATCCGTCTCTCTTTCGATCACCGGTTCCACCCATTACAGATCTGTGTGAGATTGCAGGACTCGTAGTGGATGGAGCTTTGCTATATCTCGCTGCTGAAGATCTCGCCGATGATGAATCAACGATGGAGAGTGTTGGTCGTCAGTTCGGGTTCGGCCCATGTTGTGATACAGCATTTACCGAGGTTCTTAGCTATGTGCTCTCTACGGTCAGACAGGATGCTCAGGATGTAGACGAGGAGGAGGTCGGTAAGAGAGTAATCCGCAACCTAGCTCACGAGAACGTCGCACCTGCGCTTGCTAACTCCATTCTGGAGGATTGTGATGAGCGCAACGAGCTCCTTGATGCCGTCCTTGCGCGGCTCAACTCGGCCGGATTGGCGTCAGCACAGACACACTATCTTGCAGCACTCAACCTTGAACGTGCTTGTCAGCCTGTCGAGGCAGAGAGAGAGTTGACTATTGCCACCACGCTGGACCCGCAGTTCCGCCCGGCGCTTGAGGAGTTGGCTTGGTACGTGAGTGATGCTGGAGATCTCCGACGAGCCGATGGACTCTATGCTCGCGCAGGAGTAGAGGTTGATGACCTGAGGCGGAGCTATCTTCAGGACCTGCTTGTGCGACCCTTCCAGGGTGTTGGGCGCAACGACCCCTGTCCGTGTGGATCTGGACGTAAGTACAAGGTCTGCTGTTTCAAAGATGGGAGTCTAGCTATCGAGAGAAGGATCGGCCTGCTCTACCAAAAGCTGCTTGCCTTTGCACTTCGCCCCCAAAATCGTCATCTTTTCTATTCTGTCTTTGAGGCTGCCCACGGCTATGACGATGCTGATCTAGGGGAGCGGACGCTCCCTCTCCTTCTCGATATTGTCTGTAGCGCGCCGGAGATGCTAGAGAAGTTCATCAGAGCTCGTGGAGTGCTCCTGCCCGCCGATGAACTTGAGTTGGTAGGTCGATGGATTGGTGTTGGGCCCTCCCTTTGGCAGGTCACCGAGGTCGATCCTGGTAGCTCCTTGACCATGCTCGACACCATAGGTGGTGACTCTCGACTTGTCACTGAAAGGTCCATGTCTCAGGAGGTGGGTGAAGGTGATTATATCTATTGTCACGTCGTTCCAGCAGGATCTAGTTTCCAGATCGTAGGTATGCCACTCTTGGTGACGACGAGTCACAGGGAATCTCTGGTGGCGGCGCTTGCGGCGGGTGGAGAGCCGCGCGAGCTTGCATCTTGGGTGGGATCGGTTTTTAGGCCGATCCAGATGCGAACTACCGACGACGAAGAGATAGTGATCTGCCGAAGCGAGTTAACCCCAAGGACTACGACATGGGAAGAGATCGAAGGTGTTCTTGATCATATGTTCCGTCGCGATGCAGAGGGGAAGTGGACAGCAACCGGTTACAACGACTTAATTGGCAGCGTGGCCCGAGGATGGCTGGAACGCGACGACGATACGTTGGTGGTTACCACCACCTCGGTCGAGCGTGAAGAGGACCTCCTGGGAATGTTGATGGATGCATTCGATGACTTAGAGATCATCGGGAGTACGCAGACGGAGTTTGCGGAGGCACAGAAATTGGCGGAGCGCGGACGACCAACTCCTGCTGCTTCGCCGAATATGGATCCCGACCAAAGGGGGAGTTCAATCGAGGCACAAGCCGCTCTTGCGCAGTTTATGCGTGAGCGCGAGGACGCCTGGCTTGATGAGTCGATACCAGCCTTGCACGGACTCACCCCCAGACAGGCAGCAAACGACCCGTCTCGACGCGAAGAGCTGGTCGCACTGCTCAATGAGTTTGATCGCTACCCAAAGCCTGCTGCTGGTGGTGCTTCGTTCGACGTCTCTAGGCTCCGTGATCTACTCGGTATTGAGAACGACGGATAGGGTGGCAGCTGGGAGTGGAGATTACGTTGGTTAGATGACCAACATCGGCGGCGGTGCTCGTAACCGAGTTCAATATGCTCGACCTCGTTGGAAGGTAAGAATGACGATAGACACGGAGGCGAAGGTGAGGCGTCGTCAAAGGGCAGATGACGGGTGCTCGTCGGCGGTCGCGTCTCGCTCGTCGATGCATTATCCGGTGCTGTTGCGAGTCGAGGAGTATCTAGATTTAGCGCCGCGCTATGGCAGCGAGGTGATTCGCGTTGGCTCCTTGGTGCTCTTTGCGAGCCACACACCCTGGGCTTACTATGCTCGGCCGAACAGGGGTAATGCTTCTCCACCACGACGTAAGGACTTGGTTAGGTTGCGCCGGGTATGCAAACACCGAGAGCTACCTCTTCGTATCGAGTGGATTGCGGAGCTCTCGCCGGAGTTAGAGAACATCGCAGCAGCTTTCGGGTTGAGAATTGCGCGTCATCCACTGTTGATACTCACCGAAGACGAGTTTGTCGAGAGGTCCCGGTCGGTCGGAGTTCGGATGCTGGATCCAGATGATGGTCAATTGATCGAGAGTCGCGCCGTCGTCCATGTGGTCTTTGATCCTACGATGCCAGCGGCTGCCGGGGTGGTTGAGCGTGATGCCCGACTGCTGCGACTCGATCATGCCGAAGTGAATTATGCACATCAACGAGCACGCTCAGGAAGAACCGTTACAGGAGTGGCGTCGGTCGCTGGGGTAGGGGTCGTGGCAACCGGGTCATACAACCCGATCGGTGAGGTAGCCGAGATCGTCGGGGTAGGAACCTTGCCAACCTACCGTCATCAAGGCCTCGGGTCTGATGTTGTACATCAATTGTGTGAAGATGCATTTTCGCATGGGGTACAGCTCATCGCACTCGTAGCCGAGGACGAAGGCGTCGCTCGGATGTACCAGCGACTTGGCTTTCGTCGCATCGGGACGTGCATGAGTGCGCAAGATTGCTCGTTCTGAGTCTCGTACGATTCGTCAACGAGCCTTTATTTAGGGCGCGATCGTAGCAACCAGCACGCGGTTGCGATCGACGCACGAGAGCCACAACGGTTCTCGTGCGTTTGGTGATAGATAGCTCTCCGGAAGCTCCGCTCTAGACCATCGCTGTAATTTGCTTGAGGACCTTGTTCTCGACCTCGGCCGACCAGGCCATCTCTGCGATGTCGACCGGGAGGAAAAGATCAGAGACTAATAGAGTCTCTACTGCTGTAACCACCAGATCCTTTTTCCAGTTGCCGACGCCGATCGTAAGTGTCGCGTCATCCGATGGACCCGAAAGCGATAGGACCAGAGCACGCTGAGCTGAGATTACCTCGCTCAGGAAGCCACCCTTCTTTGCCTGTAACACGTAACCTTTGTCGGCATCACCGGTGCTCTCGACGGTGAACCCTTCACCCTTTAGAAACTCCTCGATCTTGTTGGAGAATGCATCTAGATCTACTTGCTTTCCTTTAAAGGATACGGATTTCTTGCTAGCCATAGGGTTTACTCCTTGGTTGGGGACTACTCCGACCACCCTTGCACAGATCGTGCCGCGATGCAATCTGATTCCTTCAGGTTGATGGCTCGCTCGCCAACAAACATGAGCGCGGCCATCGTAGTTGGCGGATCTCCCTAGCTCGCTAATGGCGAGCGAATGAGATGGAATGCCAGCTCAGGTTGGCATTTAGCGATAAACTAGCTCGGCCGGTGTGAGGCGACCACTGTTGGTCGCCCGTGACATCCTCCCCGCCCTTCAAGACGGGGTGCGCGCCCGTTTGATCAACAACCAACAGCGCCGTCTATGAGCTCTCGAAGTAGGTCAGCGTGACCGTTGTGACGTGCGTACTCCTCGATTAGGTGAGTGAGAATCCACCGTAGACTTATCGCCTCGTCTCCACCTATACTCGGAAAGTCGAGCGAGCGCACCGACATCAACTCGTCACTGCGATGCTGCTCGTCTAGCCAGAGATCGCGAGCTACAGCAAAAGGTGCTGATTCTAGATCGTCGAAATCTGCCTCTGGGAATTCGTCGCTGCAGTAGAAGGGGCTTTTGACGCTGGTTTCGCCGTTCAACACGGTGCTCGTCCAGAAGAACTCCACCTCGGTCATGTGGCGAACTAACCCATGGAGCGAAAGTGCAGATGTTGGAATTGGCCGAGTGTTCAACTGCACTTCATCTAGTCCTTCACACTTTAGCAGGAGCGTTACTCGGTGGTAGTTGAGCCAGCCCTCTAGCATGTCGCGTTCGTTGGCGTTCGCGGTAGGTTCGCTTCGACGCGGGTCTACAAGGTCCTTACCCAACTCTACTCCTCAAGGCCGAGTCGCTAAGCGACGAATTCATAAGCTTAGGTGGATTATATCGTGCTGGGTTGACGCCGTTGGTCGACGTTGTTGCATACTGGAGCTAACTCCTGAGTGACCAATTGGTAACTCGATCACGACTTGCACCGATGAGTATCTGTATGGCGAGAGCCGCTGCTTTGATCGGCCAAGACTGGGGTCTGCCATCACCGGACGTTCGGTTGGAATCTGTTGTTAGACAACTGGTCTTTGCCTATAACCGCTGATCGCGAGGGAATCAGATGGCAGACCTCACCAGGAAGGCAGTCTTGTGGCTCAAGCTCCTGGGCTCGAGCCACAAGCTGGTCCAGGGTTTTGCGTGCCTGAGTCAGTTCATCGATTCTTTCTTGATAGTCGTATGCTCGTTTTTGGAGAAGAGCGAGCACCTGCTGGCAAGGTACCACCCCAGCCTGCCGGTGGGCGATGATCTCTCTGATCTCCTTTAGAGACAGCCCGACGGCTTGGCTCGCTTTGATAAAACGCACCTGATCGACGGCGTCGTCTGGGTACTCGCGGTAACCCTGTGCGCCACGATGAGCGATCGCAAGGACACCTATCTCTTCGTAGTACCGCAGAGTCTTCACCGGAACTCGAGTTTGCTTAGCTAGTTCACCGATTCGCACCTTTTTCATTCTAGGTGAACCCTCCAGTTGACGGGAGGGTTGTTAACGTGAGCATGATTTACGCTACACGGGTCATCGCACGCGTCGTAGTCGGAAGTGGGCCAACAGGAGAAGATGCCATGATAGATGAATTAGCGAACGACTACGATCTTGCCATCATCGGATCAGGGAGCGCGGCCTTCGCGGCAGCTATCCACGCAGTGACTCTTGGCGCAGATGTGATCTTGGTTGAGCAGGGGAGCATTGGTGGAACCTGTGTCAACGTTGGGTGTGTGCCATCGAAGGCGTTGCTCGCGGCCGCCGAGGCGCGTCATGTGGCGATGGCCCAACCCTTCGAGGGTATTGTCACCAACGCTGGCCCAACGGACATGCCGTCGCTGATGGCTGGCAAGAGGAATCTGGTGGAGAGCTTGCGGCGTGCGAAGTATGAAGACCTTGCCGATGCCTATGGTTTTCTAGTCATGCCAGGAGTGGCGAGCTTCGCTGCTGATGGCACGCTGCGCGTTCACAGCCAAGCAGCTGAAGACGAGTACCGCGAGATCAAGGCTACCCACTACTTGATAGCGACTGGAGCATCGCCAGCAATCCCAGCAATCCCAGGCCTCGACTCTGTTGAGTACTTGACCTCAACGACGGCGATGGAACTCTCGTTGGTTCCGGAGCGACTCTTGATCATCGGGGCTAACGCCGTCGGACTCGAGTTGGCTCAACTATTTTGTCGCCTAGGTGCCAAGGTAGCTATAGTCGAGATGCGCGACCGTATCGCAGCTGATGAGGAGCCAGAGATATCAGCGATGCTGCACCGTGTGCTTGCAGATGAAGGCATAGAGATCTTCACTGACTCGTCAATCGACTGCGTTGTGGGTGAGGGTGACAATATTCACCTCAAACTCACGCGCGCTGGGCAGTCGCTGACGCTCGAAGGTGAGACACTTTTGGTCGCGACCGGAAGGTTCGCTAACACCGCCTCACTCGGACTCGAGTATGTCGGCGTCAGCCTTGGTGGCAGAGGTGAGATCGCGGTTGACGACCAGTTGCGGACTACGAACGCAAAGATTTTCGCTGCTGGGGACGTTACTGGCGCGCCACAGCTGGTCTCCGTCGCCGGACAACATGGGGTCATTGCTGTCGATAATGCATTACGTGACGCTGGTCGCGTCGTCGACTACCGAACTCTCCCTCACGTCATCTTCACCACGCCCCAAATTGCTTCGGTTGGCCTCACTCACGAAGAGGCCGTGCTTGCTGGCTATCACTGCGAAAGCCGCGTGCTCGAACTCAACGCAGTGCCTCGCGCACTCGTCAATAGGGATACCAGGGGATTGATCAAGATCGTAGCTGATCGACTCAGTGGTAGCGTGCTCGGAATTCACCTGCTTGCCGACGGCGCCGGGGATGCTATCCTCGCCGGTGTCTATGCACTTGAGGCACACTTTAGCGTCGACCAACTGGCATCTATCTGGGCCCCATATCTGACCATAGCCGAGGCGATCCGGCTGGGCGCTCAATCCTTTACCCGTGACGTTACGATGCTATCGTGCTGTGGATCGTGATCGACCTTGGCCCAACTTTCGAAACTCATCCGCATTCTCCCTGGTAGAGGGGTTGGGGTTAGAGCAGTAGGACACTACAAACGCGTGGCAATTGTCTTTGTGCGCTTCAGGGGGTCCCGGACCCCAAGAAGAGAATAGATCTTGCGCTGTGTTGGCTCTGGGACCGAGGAGACCCGTATGTGATTGACGATCCCTTCGTCATTGGTCAACACCATGGTGGTCCTAGCGTGGGTAGAGACCTGTTCTTTAATCGTTGACCAACTCCTGGTGTCATCGTTAGATCGCAAGCTGAAACTACTCACGATACGGGACACGGTTCTCCCTTAAGGCAAGGAGAATATAGGTATGGGAGAAGCGGAAGGACAGAAAACTAGGAAAGAGAGGACTCGTCGACAATTTGACAACGAATTCAAAAAAGACGCAGTCAGACTTTTCGAGAGTGGGAACTCGTCGCTAAGGCAGGTAGCCAAAGATCTTGGCATCTCGAAGGCGACGCTGTCGAACTGAGTTGACAAGGCCCGCAAGGAGAGACGGGATGTGGGGGTAACTCCAGATCTTGCTGCATAGAACCGTAGGCTTTCCCAAGGAGAACGAACAGCTCAGTATGGGATGCGAAATCTTAAAACGATTTTCGCACCTTCCAGGGTCAAGAAGATGCGGCGAGAGCTGATCTATCAGTTCATCGATACGAGTGCGGCCGAATTCTGCAGTATCTGTGCTCTGTGAAGTGTGCAAGGTCTCACGCTCTGGTTACTAGCGTTGGAACACTTAAGGGGCGCCAGATCTACCAGGCTGCGTGTCGTGCCCGTGAAACGCTCAAAGAGCGCGTCCTGGAAACCTTTGAGGCCAATAGGGGCATCTACGGAGCTTGAAAGACTCACACGTGAGCTCACAGAGCCGCGGAATCGAGGTCTCAGTGGCCACGGTGGGCCGCGTCATGGATGAGCTCGGCATCCAAGGGGCTAGCGGTAGAACCAAGACCATCACGACGAGGCCTGATCGCCATGCTAGGAAGAGCGATGACCTGGTGAAACGGAACTTCTCCGTTGATGCGATTGACAAGCTCTGGGTCGGTGATCTCGAGCGCCACGAGGCGCCTTGAACCGTGCCGTGGTGAAAGGACACGGCCGTCCACTCGTCGCAGCGAGTGAGTAGAGGCTGAGGGCAGCCTGACCCTAGAGGACATAGGGAAAGGTGGCAAGCAGCCGACAAACCCGGGGTTATTCAAGTAATCTTTTGTTGCCTAGCGTGTGGCTACACAGATAACGCAGATGTGAATGCAGCCAAGAACATCATTGCCGCAGGGCTTGCGGTCACAGGACATGGAGGGACATCGCACGCTGTGCCCTAATCAGGTTAGACACAACGACCCAGTGAAGCGTCAACCAGCCGAAGCTGTGTGAGCAGCCTAGGAAGCCCCGTCCGTAAGAGTGGGGAGGATGTCACGCTCAGATTCCTGCTCTGTCAGGGAGTGGCTAGCTTCCAGGTCGCGATCGAGCTTGTGAAGGATGATAGCCCACACAGCCATGTTGGCTGGATATAAGAGGTAACCGAAGCGCGTCGCCGGAGCCAACAGAATGGCGATGAAAAAGACGAGCGCGATGTATCCAGTCATCGTGGACGGAGACTTTGGACGTAGCCTTCGATACAGAAGCAGGGCCGCCTCCGCACCAACAACAACGAGTACCACAACTACCACCAAATGGAGTTGACCCCCAAAGATACCGACTAATTTCTGTCCAATTAGTGGTGACTCTGCTGGTGATTTCACCTTGGTAAGCCCGAGAGGAAAGAGAATTTCGTTGACAAAGAAGGCCTTAGGATCGATCAGGCTAGCGATCGCGATAATTGGGGCGAGGATGGCGAGCAGTGCGGTACCGTAGCGAAACCGAGCGAGTCGATTAGCTTGCCGCGGTTGCACTAGGGCGAGTGCAAAGGCGAGTGGCCATGCAGTGAGCTTGATTGCTGCTGCTACGCCGCCAGCGATACCGGCCAGCACGGGTTGTTTGCGATAACTCAGCACGAGTGCAAGCAATAGTAGGGCGATGATCGGCAGGTCATCTCCGCCGGTAACCAGTGGTAGTGCACCCGTTGGCAGAACGATGACAAACTGGAATAGACGAACGCGATCGTCGGCAGAGAGGCGGCTGAGGAGAAGGGCAAGGATAGTCACAAGCAGAGTAAACAGAGTGAGGCTAACTCTGGCGTCGCGTAGCGGTTTGGGAATGGTGAGGCCGTTCGGTATACCAAAAATGATCATTCCTGGCAAGTATGGAACAAAAGCCCCGGCATCGGTGGCCTTTGAGAAGTTCTGCGCACCCGTACCGACGGTGTGTGGAGAGTCGAGATAGCAGTTCTGGTTATTCGCCACTCGATCACCGCAGCGTTCGATCACCGCCACCTCGTCTTGAGCATGAACACCTGGAACATTGTTGACGCGTTGCGCGATCGATACCGTGAGTGGAACCATCAGGCAGAGCAAAAGAAGCGAAACGACTAGACCGCGACGGGTATGGCGGCTTTCACGCATGCGTCTATTGCGTGATGCTATAAGTGCTAACAGGCCGATGAACGCATAAGGAATGACGGCAAACTCTGCCCACTGTACGTAGTCTGGCTCAGTTGAGATGAACAGCTGACCGATGGCAAAGATCGCCGAGGCAAGATAAAGCATCGCATCCTGCTCGAGCGGAGTGAGTGCCCTAAGGATGCGCCAGAGTTTTCTGCCCTGCTGGGGCGCTGATAGCACCCCGATATCCTAGCGTTCCCGATGTCAATTAGTACCGTTGACCAAGGCAGGATTCGCAGCCAATCTCTCAGGTATCAGAGGAGGGCCTTGGACTTTTGTGGCTCCCTTAACTCCCTATAAGGAGGTATCGAGATTGGGCTGCTCGAGTTCGCTAGCTATGAACGATGCACGATCTGACCTTTTGAAACCAAACCTAGTGGTAACCATTCAGGTCCCTCAACCACTTAGCAGCTGGTGATGGTACCATGATGGCAATGAGCAAGACGAAGAGGCCAGAGGCTAGCGGCACGGTTATGCTTCGGTGTGCTCACCACGCCCTGATGCTGCCTCCACCCGAAGAGGCGTTGGCTGAGTCACCGACCTGGCTGCGCGGGAGAGGACCCGTCTATTTCGCAGACGGTCCGGTCACTTTGGTCATGGCGCTCGAGGAGGAGGCATCGACCTCGCACCCTTCGATGATCGAAGCCCACGCTGAGGTGCTGCTTATCTGGGCCAAACTGGCCAATGATTTGCTGGGGACCACCCCTCTCGAGGCACCCGAGCGCAAAAGGATGGGTTTTAACGTCCTCGTCTTTTGTACGGAGCTCGCATCCGCGCTACATTCTGAACGCTTCGGGCCGAAGATCTCATTCGATCGACGCAATAGGGCCCTCGAAGTGGTCGCCCAGGCCACCTTGCAGATCGGGGCATGCCTAGTTGCCACGGTGCGCGACTATCAGGCATCGCTCTCGTAGACGTTCACGGACCGGGAAGCGTCGGCATCCAACAGTGTCCCCCAAAGAGCTGGGTTAGGACCTCCGTTGCGTTGTGGCCCTGCTTTCTCGCAGTGGAGAGGTCAAGAGCGTACTCGAACCCAAGCTTGAGCCCCTTCCTCGGATCGCCAACCACCTGAGATCTTGTTCT